>JBANGF010000203.1:0-4991 GCA_037975655.1 Bacteroidota bacterium
CCTGCTGAAAGAGACCAAAGTAGTCATCATCAATAAGTACTTTCCTTTGGAAGGAAAAATCAATGCCCTCCTTGATATTCTAGTCGAATTAGATTTGGATCCTAAAGAATTCAAGGAGAAAGCAAACCAAGATTTTCTTTCCGAATTACGCCAAACCACGCTAAAATTTTGACCATCACCTTTTTGGGAACCGGTACCTCCCAAGGGGTACCGGTGATAGGTTGCCCTTGCTCAGTCTGTCAATCCCTAGATTTTAGAGATAAAAGATTTCGAGCTGCCGTTCATTTGGACGTTCAAGGGAAATCTATTGTCATTGATACAGGGCCTGATTTCCGAATGCAAATGCTCCGGGAAGGCATCAAAAAGTTGGATGCAGTACTATTTACACATGAGCACAAGGACCATACGGCCGGCTTGGATGACATTCGTCCCTTCAATTTTTACCAGCAAGCCGATATCCCCATTTTTGGTAGAGTAGCAGTACTCGAGCAACTTCAACGAGAGTACGCCTATATCTTTAATGATAAAAAATATCCTGGCGTCCCACAGGTGGCTTGCGTAGAAATTGATCACCACCCCTTTCAAATCAATGGCGTGGGGATCACCCCTCTGCCAGTTCTTCATTACAAACTGCCCGTTTTGGGATTTCGAATTGGAGATTTCAGTTACATCACCGATGCCAACTCTATCCCAGAGGAAACTTACGCCCTCCTGGAGGGATCAGAAATTTTGGTACTGAATGCCTTGCAAAAGGAGCCACATATCTCCCACTTTACCCTAGATCAAGCCATCGAGCAGGCCAAGCGCATTGGCGCAAAAAAAACCTACTTCACCCACATCTCCCATCGTCTTGGACTCCATGCTGAAGTAGAGAAGGAACTTCCTGAAGGGATGTATTTGGGGTACGATGGACTTAAGTTGCACGTCTAGCCATGCACTTGACCTACCATTTTCTAAGGTTCCTCGCTCCGGTACTTTCGGATTCGTTTGCAGGAAATACGATCGTAGCCTGCTTTTCTCAAAGCAAAGATGAATTAATCCTAGAAACCGAAGGGGCTCAGGGAACACGGTTTATCCGCGCCCACCTACTCCCTCCCCAAGTATACCTATCCTTTCCGAGCCAGTTTCACCGAGCCAAACGAAATTCAGTCAGTCTCTTTGAAAGCCTGATTGGAGATCGAATTACATCCTGCAGCGTATTCTCCAATGAAAGGGCCTTAAAGTTTGAACTTTCATCTGGAAAAGTCCTAGTCTTCAAACTACATGGCAATCGGAGTAATTGCTTGCTTTACCTCCCTGAGGCAACTGAACCTGAAGTTTGGTTTAAAAATAGCATTTCAGAAGATAAAATCCTGGATTGGAGAACTTTAGACCGGTCCCTTGACTTGAGTTTGGAGCAATTTATTCGACTGGAAGGGAATGTTTCTCAGTTTTTACCTACCCTAGGCCCTGTACCTCGGGCTTGGCTCAAGGAAAAAAGGTATCTTGAACTCAACCTAAATGCGAAATGGGGGCTAATCCAGGAACTATTAGACCTCTTGGATAGTCCTTTGTACTCCTTGGTCGAAAAAGAAGGAGAACTTATCCTTAGCTTACTGCCAGAGTCTAAGGCGAAGGTAACTTTTGCAGATCCCATTCAAGCCTGCAATGAACTTTTCTATCAAGCCTTGGTGCTGGGAAGTTTTGAAAAAGAAAAAAATAGCCTCCTCAAATCCTACCAGGATCAACTCAAAAGAACTGAAGCCTACCTCAAGAAATCAGGAGAAAAACTGCAAGAACTAAAAGATTCTCCTCCCCCGTCTCAACTTGCGGATGTGCTAATGGCAAACCTCCATGCATTTGGAGAAAGGAACCGTGAGGAAGAACTGGATAATTTTTACACAGGAGAAAAGGTGAAAATTAGCCTCAAACCCAATCAAAAACCCCAGGACCTCGCTGCTTCTCTTTACCGGAAATCAAAAAATCGGCAATTGGAAATTGATCAATTGGAAAAAACCTTGGCTGCTAAAAAAGCGCAGGCCCAGTCCCTTCAATCCTTGCTTTATCGACTCCAAGAAGCACAGGATTTCAGGGCATTGAAAGAATTTAAAAAGGAACATAAGGAGGACCTACCCGCATCCAAAACGGAAGTGAGTAGCCCTTTCAAAGTATTTGAGGTGGAAGGATATACCGTCTGGGTGGGGAAATCCGCCAAAGACAATGACGAGATGCTGCGCAACTTTGTACACAAGGACGACCTATGGCTCCATGCTCGACAAGTGCCGGGCTCCCATGTCATCATTCGGAGAAAAGGGATGCCAACCGTACCGCAGCAGGTAGTGGAACGAGCAGCCTCCTTGGCTGCATTTTACTCCAAACTCAAAACTGACTCCCTGAGTCCAGTAATCGTGACCGAAGCCAAGTTTGTTAGAAAAGTAAAAGGATCCGCACCCGGTTCGGTGATGGTAGACAAAGAAAAAGTGATACTGGTAGCCCCCAAAGGACCTGATCAAGACACTGCACTTCACTCCTGATTTCTTTGATTAAATGGAGACGCGGCCCTTTCTTATCCCAAATGGATAAAAAAGGGCCGCATTTTTTATTTACCTAGAGGATAAATACTGAGACTTACAGGAAAGTCGCTTAACCTAGGTAGACGTCAGTAGGCTTCTTTTGAACCAGATTGCGAAATAGTACTCCCAAAAGTCCTGAGCAACCTCCAAGGATAAAGCCCAATACTGCAGTCAATACCATCAAACTAAGTCCTGAGCCGAGACCCATTATTGCCCCCATCTTGTCAGGAAGTGTACTGGAAGTCACGGCAGAAATGTAGAGGGTCTGACCCAACCAGGCCACACCCATCCCCAAGCCTCCTCCCAGAAATCCTCCCCAGTTGCTTGGACGCATCAAGGCAGCTAGCACGGTAACGGCAATCATCACCACCCAATAAGGCGCTACACTATTTAGAAAAACCACAACTAAGGTGCTTAACAGCGTAAATAATAGAAATTTCATAGGTAGGCTTAGTTTAAAATCGTTTTGAACAATACTCCTTTTTGATCCTCCTTCTTCTTCAATCCAAAATCCACATAATCCCCTTTGGCCCAAATGGGAATGAAGTTGTCGTAGAATCTACTTCCAGGATTCCCCGATTGACCTCCTGGGTAAATACCAAAAGCCTTCATTGTAGGACCCAATTCCACCACCATTCTCCAACTTGCTCCATGTCTACTTCCGGTGGCATTGAGAATACCCGAACCGCCACCCGTGTACACATCGGGAACAGAGAAGGCCTTGAAAGTAGGCACAAGGTGCTGAATTGTTGTTTTCTTGTAGTCAGCCCATCCGTAATCTCCCTCTTCAGCCTCCCACTTTCTCATCGCCACAATTAGGGAGTCAAAGCCAACTTGTACGTGGTACTGGGCTGTTTGGATACCCGCCGCCATGTGGACGTCAAATACTGGATCCTCTGGCGTATCCCGCATCATTGCAATCGTTTGGTAGTTGTTTGGACGCACCACTGGGGCACCTTGGTCCATCAATTCTCTCCAGATACTTTCTGCTGTTTCCGCAAACCAAATTGAATAAAGCGTCTGACCTTTTTTGGCTGGATCTGCAAAGTAATCCCAGCCATTTAAGTCGGCTAGGTATTTCTTAGCCTCTTTGGAGGATGCTCCATACCCTGCCAATAAGTTGAGTAAAACGGGCAAGGATTCCGCTGCTTGCAAGTTGTAGGAATCGTACTGTAAGGCCTTCATGTCCTCAACCGTAATCTGATCCATGGCGGTCAACTTGCTATTCAATCTACGGTTACGGTAATGTTCAAAAGAGTGATCGAAGGTATAGTACGGATAGGTACTGTCTACCGGATGCTGGTTGGCAGAAGAAACAAACCCCCGTTCAGGATTGAGGGTATTCGGATTGTGTTCGAAAGGAATATATCCTTGCCATTCCATTCTTGGGTCTGCACCATCCATAAAGAATTTGCCTTGCTCCTTCCACTTCAATGGGAATTTTCCTTGAATTCGCATGGCGATATCCCCAGTTTTGGAAGCAAATACGAAGTTTTGAGCAGGTGCAGCATAGTCCTTCAATGCTTCCGTATAACCCGCATGGTTAGTGGCCTTATTCATTTGCAGGAAGGTTTTTTGCTCATTGGAGGTTCCTTGATGCACAATCCAACGAAGCGCAAAATTGATATCCTGACGGTCTGATTTGAAGGATTTGTCGTAGACCACCGGCCCATAGTGCGTATACACTACAGTATCCAAGAATGATTCCTCTCCTTTTACCTTGATTTCCTCAATTCTAAATTCAGAGTTTTTCCATTCATCCCCATACTTGTATGCCTTTCGGGACGCATCTTGGAAAGTAATCTTATACCAATCTCGCGTATCCTTGGTGGCATTGGTCACTCCCCAAGCAATGTGCTCGTTGAAGCCAGAGATCACTCCTAAAGCACCCGGAAGGGTTGCCCCCTTTACGGTATGCTGCGGAGTACTCAACTGCATGGAATACCAAAGTGAAGGTAAATTCAAACTCAAGTGAGGGTCGTTGGCAAGAATGGGATGCCCATTTTTAGTTTTCTTTCCACTCACTGCCCAGTTGTTGGATCCTGTACCCTCGGTAGGCTGCACCAATGCTTCCAATTGAAGCGTCTCTTCTGGGTAATTTAAACTATCCGGCTTGGCGGGATACAAGGATTGAAAATCCCAAACCCGTTCTTTTTCAATTACAGGATCATTATCGCGGGGAAAGTCAGGATACAGGCGATCCAAATTAGCCTTCCCCAAAATTTTCTTCAAGTTGCTGTACTCCAAATCCCGATCCCCCACCAACATGTCCGACATGTATTTGAGCAAAAGCAGGGATTTATAGGCAGACCAGGCCTCAGGTTTGTAGTTCAAAATCTTGTATTCTACCGGCAGCCTTGCATCGCTCAATTGATTAATGTATTGATTGACCCCATCAGCATAGGCTTCCACCAAGGCCAAAGTAGCAGGATCTTTTTC
>JBANGF010000207.1:0-4888 GCA_037975655.1 Bacteroidota bacterium
TTACTGCCCAGGGTTTTGCGGCTACCCGCATGGAAGACGTAGCCAAAAAAGCGGGAATCAGTAAAGGCCTCACCTATTTTTACTACAAAAACAAGGAGGACCTATTTATGGCACTGACCAAGAAAGCCTTTGAGCAACTGAAAGATGAGTTTAGAGAATCCTTGCGCGCCAAAGGTAAAAATGGATTAGAAATGGTAACCGAATTGGTTCAACGTATCTGGTCTTTTTCTAAAGATCGCCCAGTGTACTACCAATCCATCCTTCATTTTTTGGATTTGATGAAAAAGTATACAAATCCAGAATTAAAGTCACAAATCAATCCCTTGATCCTAGATTCCATTCACTTCCATAAACTGTTGGAATTACAACTTGAACCCACCCGATTAGGGATTCAAATGGTTTCCCAAGGAATAAAAGATGGGAGCATCCGTCCTGAATTGCAACCAGAGATTACTTTTTATACCATTTGGAGCATGGCTTTGGGCTATGAAAAAATGGAAGGGCCCATATCCTTTGAAGGGAAGGAAACGAAGGTAAGCCCTGAGGCTTGGCAACGCGGGTTTCTCAAAATGATGCAAGAAATGCTGAAAGGAACTATCCAAGCCAGTAAGCCACAGGTAGTTCAGGCAAGTTTATTCTAAAAATAAGGGGCTTTCGCCCCTTTTTCTTTACCTGCTTCTCCACAATTCTTTCAATTGCTTGCCATTTACCAGCAACACAAATCGAACTGGGTTAGGAATCAGCACAATTCGCATATCCACTTTTCCGAGTTGGTCCGATTCAATGGGAACCCCCTGCTCCCCACTCACCTCATAAGTAATGCTCCCTTTTGCATCAGGAAGCATCTCTTGGTAAGTATTTGCCAAATAGGCCGTTGGTAAAAGGACATCCGTATCCGATTTCAACTTGGTGTATATTTTTTCCAATTCGGGCGCCAAAATATCCTCGTAATGTTCATTGAAATCGTCCTCGAGGTCGTGTAATTGTTCCTCTAAATCATCGTAATTTTCATCACTGTATTCCAAAGTGCTTAACTGAATTCGCTTTTGCACAATTTCAGTAAGTTCCTGGTCAATTTTTTCCCAATTCATCGTAACTGTCTTAATTATTCGGTGGCAAATATGGCGATAATCCTAAAAATAGCCGTCCCATAGGACCAACTATTTACTTACAAGCAGGATTTTTCCATTTCTTCCCGCTTTTTCATAGGCATCTAAAGCGGCTTTAAATTCGGACAAGGGATAGGTCGCGGCCACATCCACCTTCGATTCATCCTGCATCAAAAATCCAAATACCCGTTGAAATGCCTTCATTCGTTGTTCAGCTGAAAGTTCCTCAATCCAGGTACTCAACCAGAATCCCTCGATGCGTAGATTTTTAAAGATCAGCAAGCCACTGTTAATGGACAGGTTTTCCAAAGCAAGCGCACCAAATACGAGCATCCTCCCTTTTTGCTTAAGGCAAGACAAGGCCTTCACGCCCAACTCCCCTCCGACAGCATCAAAGACAACATCTACACCCACTTCAGTTTTCTCAAAAATAACCTTCGCCAATTTCTCGGTGCTGGTATTGATGACTAATTCTGCCCCTAACTCCATCAACAATGCTTTCTGTGATTCATGACGCACAGTAGCTGCCACTCGAATGCCCTTGGCCTTGGCCATCTGAATGGCGAATTTACCAAAGGCTGATGCTCCTGCTGTAAGCAAAAGCCATTGCCCAGCCTGTAAACCTGCTTCTTCAATCATGCCATACGCAGTCATTGGATTGACAAATGCCTGACAGGCCACCTCATCCGACATTTGGGCTGGAATAGGGATAACCATAGCCGCTGGCACACAGACATATTCCTTCCAGGTACCAATGGCCGTAAACATCACACGTGTACCTGCGGCAACTTTTCCTGCTTCATCTCCTTTTTCTACTACCCCACTGGCCTCAAATCCTGCACTACTTGGGAGTTTGGGGGTGATGCCATACATCCCCCGCACAAACATGATATCGGATGGATTGATATTTCTGGCTTTCACACGGATTAGCACCTCATGTGCCTTTGGTTGAGGCATTTCACTTTCCTTGAGATACAAGACTTCCTGTGGTGTGCCAGTTTGATCAAAAATTAATGCTTTCATACGTATAGAAAAAAGAGATAATGTGGGATAATTAGTGAATTTGCTTGGCCCACAAGTTACAGCATGGCCATATTTTTCCTATCTTTTGGAAGAAAAATAACCCAAAAACGCATGGATTTATCTTCAGTTTTTTCATTGGATGGAAAAGTAGCCCTGATTACAGGGGCTAGCAAAGGCATCGGATTTGGCATTGCTGAAATGTTTGCTGCAGCAGGTGCCAAAGTAGTCATCAGTAGCAGAAAGCAAGAGGCATTAGATGAACAAGCACTTCAACTCAATTCCAAAGGCTATGAAGTCCACGCAATTGCCTGCAATGTAGGAAACATGGAGGAGCTCAAGGTGCTGGTGGAAAAGACGGTAGAAAAATATGGAGGTATCGATATCCTGGTAAATAATGCTGCCAGCAATCCGGTTTTTGGACCTGTTCATGAAACAACCCTTGAAGCCTTTGACAAGATCATGAACGTGAATGTGAAGGCGGCTTTTGAACTCAGTAGATTGTGCTATCCTCATCTCAGAAAATCGGCTGGCGCCTCAGTGATCAATATTTCCAGCATCGGAGGAATTTCCCCGGAACAAGGTTTGGGAATTTACTCGGTATCCAAAGCGGCCTTGATTTCCTTAACCAAGGTTTTTGCCAAAGAATGGGGAGATTCCAAGATTCGTGTCAATGCTATTTGCCCTGGCCTTATCCAAACCAAATTCTCAGAAGCACTTTGGTCCAATGAAAAAATCATGTCCATGATCCTAAAGCAGTTGGCTATCAAAAGAGCAGGCACCTCCGAGGAAATTGGTGCTATGGCCTTGTTTCTTGCCTCTCCCGCCTCTACCTACACAACAGGAGCTATTTTGACCGCAGACGGAGGCTTTACCATTTGATTTGACAATGAACCCAACTCAAGAAATTTCTGCAGCACAACTGCAGCAACTGCTGGTTGCCTACCGGCAATTTGTAGAACAAGAACTATTCCCCATAGACTTGGATGTGGTTAAGGGACCTTTTAAGTCTTATTTACCCGCGCTAAAGGTCCTCCGGGAAAAGGCAAAGTCTTTAGGTCTATTTGCTCCACATTTACCAAATAAGGAAGGTGGCCTGGGTTTGAACCTCGTGCAATTTGCCCAGGTATCCGAAATTTTGGGCCAAAGCCCGATCGGACATTACGTATTCAACTGCAATGCACCAGATATTGGAAACATGGAATTGCTCCACCAATTTGGTTCGGAGGAGCAGAAAGAAAAGTGGCTTGGACCCCTGCAACGCGGTGAAATCCGCTCTTGCTTTGCCATGACCGAACCCCAACTTCCAGGTAGCAATCCAGTTCATCTAGCTACCACCGCCACCCAGGATGGAGAAGAATATGTGATCCAAGGCCACAAATGGTTTACCACAGCTGCTGATGGGGCTCAATTCACCATCGTCATGGCTGTCACTAATCCCGAATCTTCCTCGCCCTACCAGAAAGCAAGCATGATCTTGCTCCCCTTGGATACGCCAGGCTACACCATGATTCGCAACATTTCCATCATGGGTGAAGCGGGAGAAGATTACCTCTCCCATGCTGAAGTCAAATTTGAGCAGTGCCGAGTGCCCGTTTCCAACCGAATTGGTTTGGAAGGTCAGGGATTTGCTTTAGCTCAAGAACGACTGGGTCCTGGCCGCATTCATCACTGCATGCGTTGGATAGGCATCTGCGAACGGGCATTTGATATGCTATGCAGACGTGCCCTTTCTCGAGAACTAGAAGTTGGTAAGGCCTTGGCTGACAAGCAAACCATCCAAAATTGGATCGCTGAAAGTCGAGCAGAAATCAAAGCAAGCCGACTCATGGTCCTCGATACCGCCCAGAAAATGCAGGAACATGGGGCGAAAGCTGTCAAAGAAGATATTTCAACGATCAAATTTTTTGTAGCCGATGTGCTGATGAAAGTAATTGACCGAGCCATTCAGGTCCATGGAGCACTGGGTATCACCGATGACACGCTACTTTCGTTTTGGTACCGCCACGAGCGAGGAGCACGTATTTACGATGGCCCTGACGAGGTCCACAAATCTGCCCTAGCCCGAAGTATTCTTAAAAATTACGGTAGTAAATGAATAGTACCTTAACTTTTGATTTACTCAAGGATTATTTGGCCCCAGTAATCCACTGTGCTGCTGATAAGATCCATGTGACACAACTCCCAGGTGGCTATTCCAATTTGAGTTTCCTAGTAGAAAGTGCTACTGAAAAATTTATCTTGAGGCGCCCCCCCTTTGGTGAAAAAATCGCCAAGGCCCACGACATGGGCAGGGAATTTAGGATCCTCGAAGGATTGAAAAAGGCAGGCTACAGCAAAAGTCCCCAGCCAATTCACTTTTGTGACGAAGAATCCATTTTTGGTGCCCCCTTCTTTATCATGGAGTTTGTAGAAGGCGCAATTTTGAGAAATCGAGTTCCTCAGGGAATGACCCTAGAAAAAGAAGACTTTGCTGCCTTATCCCGTTCGACGGTAGACTGCCTACTCGAACTGCATCAACTCGAACTTCAGGAATCAGGATTGATTCACCTGGGAAAGCCTGAAGGCTACACCCAACGCCAAGTGGAAGGGTGGGTAGATCGGTATTTTCGAGCAAAAACGAATGAACTTCCAGAGTTGGAACAAGCAGCAACTTGGCTCCAAGGAAATATTCCTTCCACAGAATACCTCACCTTTATTCACAACGATTTCAAATACGACAACTTGGTTTTGAATCCTCAATATCCAACCCAAATCAA
>JBANGF010000220.1:0-8668 GCA_037975655.1 Bacteroidota bacterium
GCATCCAGGCTGGCAGCTCATCTTGAGACAGTGGATTTTCGAGTGAAAGCTTTTCGTAGCGCTCTGCTTGGATGAAAAACGCTTTTCGGTCGTCTTGGTCAGCGAAAGGGTGCACTACAAATCCTGCAGGAAGTTCTTCCAATTGTAGAGATACGCGCCTTGGAACTTGATTAAAGTCCTGAATAAAAGCAAGTTGGTTTGAATTCGGCTTGCGCCAAATCGCAAAGGAACCACCAGAAGCCAAGCCTTCAGCCAGGAAAACATCCAGTACCTCCTCCAAAGAAATCGCCTTACCTACTTCCGTTACATTCATTTTTTATCCAAGATGGCCATCGTTATTCTGCTGATGCAGCAGAGTTGATCCGCCTCGTTGACAATTTTTATTTCCCATACCTGGGTGGATTTTCCCAAATGCACGGGTCTAGCAGTGCCTTTCACTTTTCCGGATTTGACCGCCCGTAGGTGATTGGCATTGATTTCAAGTCCTACGCAATCCTGTTTGCTTCGATCTAAGGTCAAGGACGCAGCCACCGAACCCAAGGTTTCGGCAAGCACCACATTGGCACCTCCGTGTAACAAGCCCATGGGCTGTATGGTTCGATGATCTACTGGCAAAGTTGCCTCCAAAAAATCTTCCCCAATTCCGGTAAACTCCATGCCCAGATGGTCTACCATCGTATGGACGCGGACCGTATTCAATTGCTCAAGGCTGGGGATGGAAAGAAAAACCATGAATATTTGGGTTAAAACCAGTTTCTTTGGGGGCTGGACAAAATTAAAGAAAGTTGAACCTAAAAAAAATTTACCTGCTCCGTCATGGAGAAACTGACTACAATTTACAGGGAGTAGTTCAAGGAAGCGGGATTGATGCGCCCATTAACGCTACGGGAAAAGCACAGGCAGAAGCATTTTTTCAGGCCTATCAAGAGGTTCAATTTGACCAGCTGTATCATTCTGCCTTGATCCGTACGCGGCAATCCATTCAGGGATTTATTGACCGGGGTATCCCTGTTGTTGCGCTCAAGGAGTTGAATGAGATTTCCTGGGGCAATTACGAGGGTACACCCATGACTCCAGAAGAAGGAGAGTACTACCGCATGATGCTGCATCAGTGGCAGCAGGGAAATCTAGATTACGCGATTGCAGGCGGGGAAAGCCCGAATTCAGTTGCCGAGCGATTGCATCGAGCCATTCAAATGATACTGAATGGTCCTGGAGAAAAGATCCTAGTGTGCATGCATGGAAGAGCGATGCGCATTTTCCTAAGTTTGATCTGCCACACTCCCTTGAAAGAAATGGATCAGTACGAACACGGAAATTTGTGTTTGTACTTGTTGGAGCAACAGAAAGAAGGTGGTTTTGCCTTACTTAAAAAAAATAATCAGGAACACCTCAAGGGTTTGAAGCGGATCTAGCGGACTTGAGTGCCTTCTTTTTTTGCTCCAAATTCGCCTCGTATTTGCTGACGTAGCGCTGGTATAGGGCTTTGTTTTCGCTTAGATCAAACACGCGAAAAGCAAGTTGTTGCAATTGGAATCTCCTTCCATCGGATAAACTTATCCAGTATTCCCCGAGTAGACATTCATTAAATGCAGAAGTTGGGATCTCTAACAGCAGCGCAGGCTCAGAATTCCCTTTGTAGGTTTTGGTAGGAAAAAATGGGCTAAGCTGTGAGGCGATACTTCCCATGTCGGTTTGAAGCAATTCCAATTCAGCCTCATCAAAAAGTACCAAAAAAACTTTGGACTCGCGCTCTTTCGCAAAGCCCAAGCAGCAGGCACATAAAAAAAGGAAGACCAAGACTAACTTTTTCATAGGTCTAATATAAATGCAAATTGGCTGCAAAATCAAGTTTGTGGAAAATATATTAGTCAACGGCTTACGGTCCACTGTCCACAGCAACTTGTGCTATTATTTCGAATCTGCTGTCGACTGTGGACCGTCGACCGTTGACAAAAATAAATGTCCACAGTCCACAGTCCAAGGTCCAAAGAAAATTGTGCTAGGAAGTAGAACCTGCTGTCGACTGTCGTCTGTAGACCGTTGACTAAAAAAAAAAGTTTGGTCAAAAAAAATCTCCGAGAAGCTCGGAGATTTAGAATACGGGGGTAAGCAAGAATTAAGCTTTCGCAGTTCTTCTTTTTGCTTTTGTTGCCTCTTCTTCGTTTTCGTCTTCAACACCTGCAAGAATTCTTCCGCAATGTTCACAAACGATTAATTTTTTCTTTTCGCGGATATCTGCTTGACGCTGAGGGGGTACGGTGTTGAAGCAACCTCCGCAAGCACCTCTTTTTACCATAACTACAGCAAGACCATTTTTGGCATTCGCTCTAATTTTGGTGTAGGACTTGATCAAGCGTTCTTCAACTTTCTTGGCAGCTTTATCTCTGTCGGTTTTCAACTTAGATTCTTCTGCTTCGCTTTCTGCTATGATGGTAGAAAGTTCATCTTTCTTCAGATCCAAATCTTTTTGGCGGTCAACTTTAGAAGCGCTTGTCTTTTCAAACTCAGCCTTCAAATGATCAATTTTCACCGCTGCCTCAGAGATTTTTTTCTTGGATACCTGAATATCTAGATCCTGAAGTTCCAATTCTTTCGTGATGGCATCGTACTCCCGATTGTTTCGTACGTTCATCTGCTGCTCTTGGTACTTTTTGATCAGCTTCTCTGCTTCTTTGATGTTGTCCTTCTGACGCTTGATTTCCTCGTCAAATCCTTCGATTTCTCGAGTGAATTTATCAAGACGCGTTTCGTAGCCTGCTATCTCATCTTCAAGATCTTGCACTTCCTCTGGGAGTGCGCCTCTTACTTTAACGATGGCATCTAGCCTTGAATCAATAAGTTGAAGGGTGTAGATAGCTTCGAGTTTCTGTGCTACTGTACTTTCCATGTACTATCGGTAGGATGTGGGATTTGTAACTACTTTTGACAAATAGAGTGCAATATTAGGGAAATTTTGTGACAAAACGTCTCCTAATAAATCTTTTGTAAAAATTTCGCTCTCATAGTGCCCAATATCGCAGAGAATTAGTGCTCCCTCTGCATCAAAATATTCGTGGTATTTGATGTCTGAAGTCACAAAAACATCCGCGCCTGCGCGTTTTGCATCTCCCAAAAGAAATATTCCAGCACCTCCGCAGAGGGCTATTTTTTGTATCTTTTTTCCGATGAGTGGACTATGCTTGATGATTCGTAGGTTCATCCGATGCTTGAGGTGATCTAAAAACTCCTCCTCAGACATAGACTCTGGCAGGGTACCGATCATCCCTGCACCCACCTCTTGGTTTTCGTTTTCTAGATTGCTTAGGTAATAGGCCACTTCCTCATAGGGATGGGCAGCTTTCAAAGCAGCAAGTACTTTTGCGCTTGCATGTGCAGGTAGAATCACTTCGACCCGCATTTCGGGTTCTTCATGGGCTTGACCCCGCAGTCCAAGGGTTGGATTGGAATTTTCCGAAGGGGTAAACTGTCCCATGCCTTCCGAGGAAAATGCGCAATCGCTGTATTCTCCAATCTGACCGGCACCCGCTTGAAATACTGCTTCCAATACCTGGTTTTTGTAAGCTTTGGGCACAAAAAACACCAAGTTGTTGAGGAGCTGTTTCTTGGGTTGCAGAATGCGAGGCTGTTGCAACCCCAAGCGGTCGGCAATGCGTCGATTGACTCCGCCCGCCACATGGTCCAAGTTGGTGTGAACGGCAAAAATGGCCACATTCCCCTGAATGGCCTTGATGATGGTCCGCTCCACGTAGGTATTGCCGGTGATACTTTTTAACCCCTTAAATACAATGGGGTGATGTGCGACAATCAGGTTGGCACCTTGCTGAATGGCTTCTTCCACCACGGCTTCCGTGCAGTCTAGCGTGCAAAGCACACCGGTCAACTCCCAGTTTCGGTCCCCACAAATCAAGGTGGCATTGTCGTAGGACTCCTGGTAGGCTGGAGGAGCAAGCTGGTCGAGGAAGGAAAGTATATCCTGAATGCGGTATCCCATTTTTTTTGTTAATTTGAATTGTTTATACGCTTTGTCACCCTAACCGAAAGAAAATAAGGTTTGAAGTTCAATTAAGTAAACTGTGGTCTGTGGACAGTCGTCTGTCGACGATTATCTGCAGTAATTCAAACAATTATTTAGCCACCGGTAAGATTGCGGATAATCATATTATTTGAACAAAAATAGCAATTCTATTCAATGCCTTGGTACGCCTACCTGCTTGCTCCAGCAGCTTTTCTTTTTCATGGGATTACTGCGGCACGAAATTTTCTGTTTGACCGAGGACTAATCCCAAGTCAGAAGTCTCCGATCCGGACTCTTGTGGTGGGCAACCTTTCGGTAGGGGGAACAGGCAAAACTCCCTGGGTGGAATTTTTGGTACGCAAGCTTCGCGATGAGGTGGCCGTTGGAACCCTGAGCCGAGGCTATGGACGCACAACCAAAGGTTTTATTCAGTTGACTTCTACCAGTTCTGCAGCCGAGGTGGGGGATGAGCCTTTGCAGCTTTTTACCCAGTTCAAAGAAGAAGTTCCTGTTTTTGTCGGGGAGGATCGGGTAGAAGCTACGCAAAAAATCAAGCATCTCCGACCAGATCTGAAATTCCTAGTCTTAGATGATGCCTTTCAACACCGGAAGCTGAATCCAGATTTCCGGATTCTTTTGACTCCCTATGCTTCCCTTTTTTCCAAAGATTACCTACTTCCCATGGGTAGGCTTCGGGAGTCCAGGGTTGGTGCAAAGCGGGCGGATGTAGTAGTGGTGACCAAGTGTCCTTCATATTTGAGTCAGGAAGAAAAAAATAAGCTAACCAAGGAGTTAGCGCCTTATTTAAATCCGGAGGCAGACCTGTTCTTTTCTACCCTAAACTATGGCAGACCCTATCAAGTAGCGGGCCCAAGCCAGACCAACTTTAAAGCGGTTATTGCGCTTGCAGGCTTGGCAGATAATGGTCCATTTTTGGCGTATTGCAAGCAGCTGTATGATGTGGTCGATTCGTTTTCTTTTCCGGATCACTATGCCTACAAATCCGAAGATGCGGCTCAACTATTGAAAGTTATAGGGCAAGAGAAGGGAAAAAACGCAGTGCTACTCACCACAGAAAAGGATGCGGTAAAACTTAAAACCCTTGCTGCAACCGAAATGTGGTCGAAAATTTCGATTTTTGCCCTGCCCATACAGGTAGCACTCGACCCAATTCAAGAAGAGCAGCTGCTTCAAAGGCTAAGAAAAAACCTTCTTCACCAGTGATCAGAAAGTTCCTCATTTTGTCGGCAGTAGTTTTTCTCGTGGTAGCACAGGCTGCACGGGGACAGCGTCCCGTTCCTCAGGGAGGGACTGGTGCACCTGCACGTCCGGCCAAGCAGCTTGCCGATCCCAAGGAGGCCACAGATCAGGAAGGGCGTCGGACGCTACTGGACGACAGTACCAAGCAGGTGTACGGACCCAAGACCACACTCTACTTTTACGAGCAGGCCATCAAGCGCAACAGCCTCGTTTTGTATGAGGTGGATACGCTACTCACTAATTTTCATAACTACGATCCCGTGGCCAAGTCAGGATGGAAGTATCAGGACTTGGGAAATATTGGATCTGCTGCCAAGCCCCTCTTTTTTAGCTTACCTGAGCAAATTGGCTTGAATTCAGGTTTTGATGCGTACGACCTGTATTTCAAGGACCCTTCCACCCGAAAGTATTACGATTCCAAATCACCATTTACGGAAATGGCTGCCTTTTTTGGTGGAGGACACCGAAATATGTTGGACCTTTCTTTTGCGCGCAATGTAAATCCCCGCTGGAATGTGGGCTTTGATTTTTCCACGCAGCGCGTACGAAAGACCCTCAACCCCGCCAAACGAGACGACCAGATGGTGGTGCAAAATGCATATGCTTTGCATACCAATTACCGCTCTGAAAACGGGCGGTATTGGCTCTTGGGTTCCTTATCCCGGATGAAGCATGTCGTCAATGAAATTGGGGGTATCGTGCCTCCTTCCATCGATCCTACATCCCTTTACTTCACTTACGAGGATGCCAAGGTCTGGTTACAGCAGTCACGTGCTCGAGAACTACGACAAGAGTACCATCTCTATCAGGAATTCAAACTTGGCAATGGACTGCAGTTTTACCATGTGCTCGACCGCAAAAACCAAGCGCTGGTATTTGAATCCTTGCTCAGCGGTTCGGACGGTTTATTTTTCCCCAAGGAGCGTTTGATTGATCCCGATAGCACCCAAGATCGAAATGACTTTGCCGAATGGAGAAATGAATTGGGCTTCAAGGGCACAGTAAAGGGTTTCTATTACAATAGTTATGTCAAGTTGCGTAATGGCAACCGCTGGACCCCTCAATTGACGGATGCCACGCGGACATTTACCGAGGTGTATGTGGGGGGAGAGTTGATTGGCAAGCTGTCCGATACCTGGCAGCTTCAGGCAGATGGGGAGTATTTGTTGCCGGGTAATTTTCGCTTGCATGGGTTATTTATTTCCCCTTGGTTGGATGTGGACTATACCAAGTCCTTGTACAAACCCAATCTATTTTTTCAAACCTACAGAGGCAATCACCGGGAGTGGGAAAATGACTTCAAGGATATCGGGGTAGACCAAATCAAAGGAACGGTAAAAGTTCCCTTGGAAAAAATCCTGTTGCGCCCAAGCTTAACTCTGACGCGAATCAATAATTACGTCTTTTTAGGGACCGATATCACTGCGCAACAGGCTACTGGGCAGATTTTCTTTATGATGCCGTCTGTAAAGGCTACAATCCCTGTGGGGAAGAAATTTAAGGTGGATTCAGAACTGATTTATACCAAACGGAGCGGGGAGTCCGCGGACGTAATCCGGATTCCGGCTTGGTACAACAACACACGCGTATACTTTGATGGGCCGCTTTTTGACGAAAATGTGTACGTGCAGATGGGAGTAGATGTGCGGTTTCGTTCCTCCTTTTTTGCTGATGCCTATCAGCCTTCCTTGCAGCAGTTCCACTTACAAAACGATTTTGAGGTGAAGGGGTATCCAGTTGTCGATCTTTTCTTGGATTTCCGAATCAATCGTACTCGTGTATTGGTTAAGTATAACCATCTGAATGCCGGTTTGATGGCGCAGGAAGGTTATTTTGTAACTCCAGATTACACCGGCTACCGTTCGTTTTTGGATCTAGGAATTAGTTGGTATTTGTTTGATTGATGAATTGTACCAAGTACAATGTACCATGTACTTCTTCATTCAATATTCAGCGTTTGACATTCGACATTAAAGAAGTATCAAGTATCTTTAAAATGGACCTAGTGATTCACTTGATAAAATAGGTATTCGTATTGTATAACAACTTTTTGTATAACAACTTTCCCGCTAGCAGAAAACCGTACTTCGTACTTTGTACTTAGTACATTGTACAATTGTTAATCCGTACTTCGTATTTCGTACCTCGTACCTCGTACCTCGTATTTCCATAACCAGAAGTTGAATCAAAAAATCTAACCGTTCATGATTGACTCCGCCACCGCCTCTTGGGAAGAAAGTACCCGGCAGAAGATGTTGCACTTGAAGCTACCCACAGATCCACGCTGGGTGGGAATTGCAGAGATGAATCTAGAAGAGATTTTGGTAGACCATGCCTATTGTGAGCAAAAGGCAGCCTCCTCCTGCATCAGTTTGATTGTGCGCTTCAACGAGTTGGAAGAACTGGTAGCTACACTCACTCCCATTGTAGCGGAGGAGTGGGGACATTTTGAGCGGGTGATGGAGCAATTGAAAAAGCGGGGGATGAAATTTGGGCTTCAGCGAAAAGATGAATACGTGGTTCGGTTGCAGGGATTCCTACGAAAGGGAGGAAGTCGAATCGATCAGCTAACCGAGCACCTATTGATGAATGCACTGATTGAGGCACGAAGCTGTGAACGGTTCAAACTTTTGTCCAAGCACATTGCGGATGTGGAGTTGCAGAAATTCTACTACGAATTGATGATTTCCGAAGCGGGACACTACGTTACCTTCATCGATTTGGCCAAGATCTACCAGGATCCCCAAAAAGTAGCGCGGCGTTGGCAAGAATGGTTAGCCTTCGAGTCTCAGGTGATGTTGGATTTGGGGGTAAGAGGGGATCGGATGCATTAGGAGATCAAGTAGAGGCAAGAGACAAGAAACAAGAGGCAAGAAGCAAGAAACAAGAAACAAGAGCCGAGAAAAAAGAAGCAAGAGGCCTGTCTGCCGATAGGTAGGCAAGAGACAAGAAGCAAGAAGCAAGAGAAGAGAAGCAAGAATCGAGAGATACAAAACGCCATAAGAAATCCAGATCAGAAGGCAGAATTTTCCAAAAAGCAGAATTGAAAGTCTAATCTCTTGTTTCTTGGCTCTTGCTTCTGAGGGATTTTCGTCCTTCAGACAATGTAGCTCCAAAAAAGTCCCCTCAAATCTTCGTTCTGCTCAAAAATCCGAGGTACCTTGCGTTGGAATCATTTTTTTACCTATTATTCACATCAAGAAGTAGAACCAACTAGATAAGCTGTTCTAAAACGAACATACCATGAATTTGATCGAAAATGTCCGGGAAGCTTTGAACTCAGTGAAAGTTCATCTCCTCAGAACGGTACTCACTGGGGCCATCATTGCTATTGGAATATCTTCCCTAGTAGGCATGCTCACCGCGATTGATGGGATTAAAGCCCAGATT
>JBANGF010000225.1:0-7896 GCA_037975655.1 Bacteroidota bacterium
GATTGTCGTAAATAAAAATTTCATCCGGAAGGTTATTGAGGAGCGCACGAACTTGATTTTCACTTTGGATAATTTTCAACTTGGCGGCATGCTGCGCAGAAATATCCGTACAGATTCCCAAGCCTCCAGCAAATCGGCCGAGTTCATCGTAGGTGATTTTTTCAAAAATCCGAAGGCGAATTTGACGTCCATCTCCACGTTGGATATCAAATTCCATATCCACAAACTCTTTTCGTTCCAAATAGGCATTTTTAATGGATTCCTTGACCATTTCCACCACTGGATGGGTAGACCCATCATTGAAAGCAAAGTTGAAATCTGATTTTGAATAACCCAACACCTCTTCCACCTCATTGCTTGTTCGGAGGATCTGTCCTCGGTAATCGTGAAAGAATACAAAACCTCGCAATTCCCGAAGCAGCATGTTTTGCTGATCAAAGAGTTCACTTACCTCTCGGTAATTTTCTTCGCGTGTTTTTGAAAGTTCCAGGTAGTTTTTGACTGAAATCACAAAAAAGGAAAGAATGATCACCATGATGATGATCATGCCCACAAACAACAAAAAATAGGTGCGGTATATCCCCGAACGTAGATCATCCACAGGTAGCACAATTACCAAACCGCCATGGTGTGCCAAATCCCCAAATGAAAAAGGGTATTGCGCCAACACGCCGTTGACAGAGGTGCCATCTTTTTCCCAACTCACGGGATAGATCCCCTTTACCCCTTGATACAAATCCTGCTTGACCGAATCAAACTCGTTGATGGTCAGGGTGGTAAGGTGCGGCAAACTCGTAGAACCAATATCCAACAATTCCCCCTTCAAAAACACAAAGCTTCCCCCACCTGGCATTTGGTAAAAGTTTTCCAGGTATTCCTGAGCAAACCGCGTCAGGGTAATCGAAAACAGGAGTTGATACCCGGATTCTCCTTCCAAATACTGCTGCAAGCGCAGGCTATCTTTAGGAAACTGCGGGACTTGCTTTTGAATAAAATCATTTCGCTCGGTGTAAACGTAGCTGGTCACAACTCCCTGAGGGTCTGCAACCCACAAGGTATCCACCAAGCTGGGAAAGGAGGTGAGCATTTTACGGACCAACTTTCCCAATTCATCCTGTCGGTTTTTGGTGGTATGCTCCTCCAATTCCGCTAAAAAAACTTTGGATTCTTCTTCAAATCGATCCAATTCATTTTCCAAACCCCTACCCGCCAAATCAGTTTGCTGACTCAAAAAATCCTTTCTTCGATCCACTTGAGTGGTATACATCGCCCAAAAAAAACTTATTCCAACCCCTGCTACCAACAAGATAAGTACTACCCCAAGTACCAGGGCAAACCGGAAATTGGCATTTTCAAAAACTTTCCTCATGCTCAATTTGGTAAAATCACTTCCAATAACACCCAATCGATTTGGGAAAAAGGATGTCCCAATACACGTGCCATGCGAGTATCCCCCACAAAATCGAAGTGGGCTTGCTTATTCGTTAAAATGTTCTGAGCCATTTGGCGCACTTCCCCGTTTTTGCTTCGGGATAGGTTAAAATCAGCTACCCGAAAATTATCCTCTTGTATGGATTCCCGATACACATGGTTTTTCAACGTGGGCATCCCCAATAATTCAATGGCTTCTGATTTGCCCCCGATGATGTCTCCTTTCCCATTGACCAAGACAAAATAGCCTTCCACCGCATCCAAATAACTGTCGACCGCATCTGCTATCGTCAAATCCACCCCCAGTACAGCCGAAAGCTGTTCCCCCTCATACACGGGATGCACTAGGGAAAAAATCCAACCCTTCCCTGCAGGATCCACATAAGGATCCGGGATCCAAACGGTTTTTTTGGTCGGGTTGTGCGCCAAATCTGCCTCGTAATAGAAGTTAAATTCTCGCGTATCCAAACTAGGATCTACAATATTTTTGGCATCAAAGGCCGGGTAAATGCGACTTGCCAACAAGTCCGAGTTGGAATAAATCTGCACCACTTTGGGATGTCTTTCCAAAAAGGAAGCAAAGACAGAGTCCATGGATTGAGTCACCACAAGCAGTTCTTTGGCTTTATCCAGATTTGGGCTTTGATTCAGGATTACCAGGGTACTCAGCAATGGATTTTCCCCAGGCAAATTCGTGGAAAAAGGTCCATCCATCGTGTAGGGAAAAGCGGGTGCACTACCCAGTATGGAATCCCGCTTCAGCAGGAGGTATTCGTTGTAACTAGCAATTTGCTCCAACTCCGTACTCAGAACCTGAATTTCAGATTCCATTTGGGAAACCAGATCTTTTAACTTGGAAAAATCACGTTCTTCTGGACTGCGAACCCCAGATTGACAGGAGAGGATAAAAAAAGCAGAAATCAAAGCGAAAAGCGAGGATAAAAATTTCATAGGCAGGTTTGTTGACAAAAATAAAGTATGCTAGGCACTGCCTGTAGATTCTGGAAACTTGATGAATGCAAGTCAAGATCTGGAGCCCATATCAAATCAATGGTAGCTACCAAACCTTGATTTCATAGCTAAATCCAAATGAAAACAGGCAGTTTTTACGAAATACTGTTAGAAAAATACTATTTATTTTATGAATAATCTAGTATCAATAAAAAAATAATTGACTTTGGTCTATGGTCAATTTTGTCAACGGTCCACTGTCCATGGTCGACAGCAGATTCAGCTTCCTAATACAAGTTGCTATGAATGGTATCCTATTTTGGAGTCTCAGAACGCCCCACTTATAGCGAACGCTGAATGAAGAAATGGAAATTCGTAGAGCAATCTAAATTCGACCTAGTCTAACCTCTTGGTTCTTGCCTCTACTGAATTGACTGTGGACTTTATTTACTGCAACCTCCTTAGTAGCGACATCCCCATTTCTTCAAATCGGCGCTGTACTTCCTCCAAAAACTCCCCCTCCAAAAAGCCATCCAACTCGGCCTCCTCCAAGATATCTGTCTCGCTTACCTTGAAGGTCTGCTCCATAGGTCCCAACTCGTATTTGAAGATGTACTTGGAGTTCCAGGAAAAGATACTGATCCGTATTTCTCCCCGAGTCACTTCTTTCACCACTCTCATGCGGTGCGGCGAACTTCAGAAGTGAAGTTGATTTTGGAGGACAAGGAGGAAGCCACCGAACAGTATTTCTCCACGGACAAGGCCACCACTTTTTCAAATTCCTCCCCAGTTGCATCCGGAGATACCAACACAAAATGGAGGGCGATCTCCGTGTAATATCCCGGCACCCCGTCGTTGCGAACGCCTTCTACCTCCACAAAAAAATCAAGCAACTCTCTTCGCTTCTTTTTCATCATCAACACCGCATCCACCGACGCACAGCCCCCGAGCGCTGAAAGCAACAATTCCATCGGAGATTGGGCTTGCTTCAGTTCGAAATCCTGCATATCAATGTCCACCCGATTTCCCTGAGGATTGGTGGATTCGTAAGTCAAGTCAGACTTCATGCGTACAGTGACGCTGCGTGTATTTGCCATAGGTTCTCTTATTTATTGATGACTTCAAAGCACCAATTTACTTACATATTTCGTCTGTACTGCCCGCCCACCTCGTAAAGCGCTCGGGTCAATTGGCCCAAAGAACAGTATTTTACAGCTTCCATCAAGCATTCAAATACGTTTTCATTGGAAACTGCCGCCTTTTTCAAGGCCTTGAGTTGTGCAGCGAGCACCTCCTGATGCGACTGATGCAGGGAACTCAAGGTCTGAATTTGTCCCTCCTTTTCCTCCAGCGTTGCGCGAATTACCTCACCTGGAATCACCGTAGGAGATCCAGTACTGGACAGGAAGGTATTGACCCCGATGATGGGGTACTCTCCGTTATGCTTGAGCATTTCGTAATGCAAACTTTCCTCCTGAATCTTGCCCCGCTGGTACATGGTTTCCATGGCTCCAAGGACTCCTCCACGCTCCGTGATGCGATCAAACTCTACGTAGACGGCCTCTTCCACCAAATCGGTCAACTCCTCAATAATGAAGGACCCTTGCAGTGGGTTTTCGTTTTTAGCTAGACCCAACTCCTTGTTGATAATCAACTGTATGGCCATCGCTCGACGCACAGACCCTTCGGTAGGCGTGGTGATCGCCTCGTCGTAGGCATTGGTATGCAGGGAGTTGCAGTTGTCGTAAATCGCATACAAGGCCTGTAGCGTAGTCCGGATATCGTTGAAGTCGATTTCCTGGGCATGCAAGGAGCGGCCAGAAGTTTGGATATGGTACTTGAGCATTTGCGCACGCTCATTCGCTCCATACTTCAACTTGAGCGCCTTGGCCCAGATTCTTCGTGCCACCCGACCAATTACCGCATATTCTGGGTCTATACCATTGGAGAAAAAGAAGGAAAGATTGGGCGCAAAATCATTGATATTCATCCCACGCGAAAGGTAGTACTCCAGGTAGGTAAACCCATTCGATAGCGTCAAAGCCAATTGCGTGATCGGGTTGGCCCCCGCTTCGGCAATGTGGTATCCTGAGATGGATACGGAATAGAAATTACGCACCCGCTGATCGATGAAGTACTGCTGCATGTCTCCCATCAAGCGAAGGGAAAATTCGGTGGAAAAGATGCAGGTATTTTGTGCCTGGTCCTCTTTCAAAATATCCGCTTGCACGGTACCACGCACCTTCGAAAGGGTATCCGCCTTGATTTGGGCATAGACCTCCTTTGGAAGGACTTGATCCCCCGTCACCCCAAGCAAGAGCAGGCCAAGGCCATTGTTTCCTTCGGGAAGTGCTCCTCGGTAAGTAGGTCTTGGAAGTCCTTTTTTAGCATAAATGGCATCAATCTGTGCATTTACCTGCTTTTCTAGGCCCTTCTCTTTGATATATACCTCACACTGCTGATCGATGGCTGCATTCATGAAAAAGGCAGTCATGGCGGCAGCAGGCCCATTGATGGTCATGGACACCGAAGTCATCGGATCGATCAGGTTAAACCCAGAGTACAGCTTCTTGGCATCATCCAAGCAGCAAATATTCACCCCAGCATTGCCGATTTTGCCGTAGATATCAGGACGGTAGTCCGGATCTTCACCGTAAAGCGTCACCGAATCAAAGGCGGTGGAAAGGCGCTTGGCCGGCATGTCTTTGGATAGGTAATGGAAGCGCTTGTTGGTACGCTCGGGCCCTCCTTCTCCGGCAAACATGCGTGTAGGATCCTCTCCTTCTCGCTTGAAAGGAAATACCCCAGCCGTGTAAGGGAATTTACCGGGTAGATTTTCCCGCAACCCCCACTTCAACAGTTCCCCCCAGGCTTGGAAAGGCGGCAAAGCCACCTTGGAGATGCGGGTATTGGAAAGCGAAGTGTGGTAGGTTTTCACCTGGATTTCCTTATTCCGAACTTTAAACGTGTAGTATTCTCCAGCATAGTTCGCGGCTTCTGCGGGCCAGTCCTCCAACCATTTTTTGTTTTTGGGATCCAGGTGCAAGGATACCTGTGCATAGACCTCTTGCAATTCCTTAATCAGTCGATCTTTATCTGCCACCGAAGTGGTCCCAATGACCTCCATGGACTTTTGGATGGAATAGAGTTGCTGCGCAATTTCTCGCTGTTCCTCTACCCAGGCATCGTACTTCCGGTTGACCTCTGTGATCTCACTCAGGTAGCGGGTACGCGCTGGTGGAATAATGTACACCTTTTCAGAGGTACCCATCGCCCCTTGGAAAGTACTTTTCCAGTTGGCAAACTTTTCCCCAAGGGCTGCAGCTACCAAGGCATAAAGTCGATTCATGCCCGGATCGTTGAATTGGGAAGCCATGGTACCCACTACAGGCAGATCCTCCTCCTTGCTGTCCCAAAGGTTGTGGTTGCGGATGTACTGCTTGCGAACATCGCGTAAGGCATCCAGTGCTCCCCGCTTGTCGAACTTGTTGAGCGCAATCAGGTCTGCAAAGTCCAGCATGTCGATCTTTTCCAACTGCGAAGCCGCTCCGTACTCAGGAGTCATCACGTAGAGGGAAAGGTTGGAATGCTCAATGATTTCGGTATCGGATTGCCCGATGCCGGAGGTTTCAAGGATAACCAAATCGTAGCCCGCCGCCTTGACCGTGTCCACGGCATCTTGCACGTACTTGGAAAGGGCCAAATTGGACTGGCGGGTGGCCAAGGAACGCATGTAGACGCGCGGATGATGGATGGCATTCATGCGAATGCGGTCACCGAGCAAGGCTCCACCTGTCTTTCGCTTGGAAGGATCCACGGAAATAATGGCTACGCGTCGGTCTTCAAAGTCAAGCAAAAATCTACGCACAAGTTCGTCCACGAGGGAGGATTTACCTGCTCCACCCGTACCCGTGATGCCCAACACCGGCACTGTAGCCGCGGCGCTGGCGGTTCTAATTTTTTCTAGCAGCGTAGCTGAGCGTTCCGGATAGTTTTCGAAGGCTGAGATCACGCGAGCCACTTGTCCTGAATCGCCAAGGGATAGTTCTGCATGGGGATCTAGGTCCCCTCCTAGCGGAAAATCACAGGCCGATACCAAGTCATTGATCATCCCCTGCAAACCCATCGCACGTCCATCGTCCGGGGAATAAATGCGCGTGATGCCGTAGTCATGCAGCAGTTGAATCTCTTCGGGCAGGATGGTACCTCCACCTCCACCAAAGATTTTGACATGTCCAGCACCCCGCTCTTGGAGCAGGTCGTACATGTACTTGAAAAATTCCACGTGCCCACCTTGGTAGGAAGTGATGGCAATGGCCTGCACATCCTCTTGGATGGCACAGTCTACAATTTCTTGAACGGATCGATTGTGTCCCAGGTGGATCACCTCACAGCCTGTGGCTTGAATGATGCGCCGCATGATGTTAATTGCGGCATCGTGCCCATCGAAGAGCGAGGCCGCCGTGACAATGCGGATGTGGTGCTGGGGTTGGTACTTGTCAGTTGGTAAAGTCATGATTTTGGGTTCTATTCTGGATTCAAGGCTTGAAATCGAAATTTCCACCTCCTCAAATACACCTGCAAATATACGGAAAACTACACGGTACGGCTTTGTGTTTTTGCGAAAGACACAAAATTTGAGGGCACAATTATCCTCACGAAAAAGAAGCGGATTCGGTTATAACATCTCTTGAAAAACCAGAGAAATAGCCCTCTCTATTTTGAAATCTAGTCCTTCTCCTTAGTTTAGTGGATTCAATAACCCAGCACCCCTCATGTCTTCGAAAACCTATGCCTTTTGGATTTCCCTCACCGCTGCCCTCGGCGGCTTTTTATTTGGCTTTGACACGGCTGTAATTTCTGGTGCCGAACGTGCCATCCAGGAGGTCTGGGAACTAAACGATTGGGTGCATGGTTTGGCCATTGCCTCTGCACTCTATGGCACGGTGATTGGTGCCTTATTGGGCGGTATCCCTGCAGACCGCATGGGTCGCAAAAAGAGCCTTTTTTGGATTGGGATGTTTTACTTTATCTCTGCAGTTGGCTCCGGCATCGCCTGGGATGTAAGTTCCTTTACTTTCTTCCGCTTCTTGGGTGGTCTGGGTGTTGGTGCCTCCTCCGTAGTGGCCCCCATGTACATTTCCGAAATTGCTCCCGCCAAAAGTCGCGGTCTACTTGTAGCCCTGTACCAGTTCAACATTGTCTTTGGCATCGTGATGGCCTACGTATCCAACTATTGGATAGGCACAGCCGGCATCCCTGAAGACTGGAGATGGATGCTTGGGGTGGAAGCGATCCCAGCTATCCTGTACACGGTATTAATACTCCGCATTCCTGAAAGCCCACGCTGGTTGATCACCAAGTTCAATGACTTGACTCAAGCACGAGCCATCCTCACCCGTACGGATCCGGAGGGGGTGGAAGAAACGATGCAGTTGGCGATCGCCGAAAGCCAATCCACTCAAGCTAAGCAATCCACCGGCTTCGGCATCCTATTTCGACCACAATACCTCT
>JBANGF010000242.1:0-7527 GCA_037975655.1 Bacteroidota bacterium
CCCCAACGTGTACCGCACCGCATCTGGAGCCCCTGGACACCTATACTGGCAGCAGCAAGCCAACTATGTCATCGACGTAGAGCTAGACGATACCAACCAATCCATCAAGGGCAAGGAAACAGTCACTTACATCAACAATTCCCCAGATGTGCTGACCTACCTTTGGCTGCAACTGGATCAAAATAACCGAGGCAAGGATTCCGACACCCCAAAAGTGACCGAATCCAGCATCACTCCGAAAATGTCTTTGCGCACCTTGGAAGGTATCCTCTGGCACTCGGACGACTACGACGTGAAGATCCTCTCCATCCAGGATGCCTCCGGAAAGCCCCTCAACGTTGCCATCAACAAAACCATGATGCGCATCGACCTTCCTCAGCCTTTGAAAGAGGGAGAAACCGTCCAATTCAGCATCGACTGGAGCTTCAACATCACCGACCGCGTAGGCTACATTGGTGGTCGCCCGGGCTACGAGTATTTTCCGAAGGATGGCAACTACCTCTACACCATGTCGGAATGGTTTCCACGCATGGCGGTCTATTCTGACTTTCAAGGATGGCAAAACAAGCAGTTCCTAGGCGCTGGCGAATTTGCGCTTACTTTCGGAGACTACGAAGTACGCATCACCGTGCCAGCTGATCACATGGTAGGAGCTACTGGTGTCCTTCAGAATCCTGAACAAGTCCTTTCTGCTACCGAACTTCAGCGTTGGAACAAGGCCAAGCAGACCTACGATGCTCCAGTCATCATCCGTACACAAGCAGAGGCAGAAGCTCTTGAAAAGAAAAGAGCCACAGACAAAAAAACATGGATATTCAAGGCAGAAAATGTACGTGACTTTGCCTGGACCTCCTCCCGTAAATTCATCTGGGATGCCATGGCGGTAAAGCAAGGAGGCAAGGACGTGATGGCCATGTCGTACTACGGCAAGGAAGCCAATCCACTTTGGGAGCAATATTCTACCCGTGTAGTGGCGCACACCCTGAAGTCTTACTCTTCGCACACCTTTGACTATCCCTACCCTACGGCCATCTCCGTAGAAGGAAGTAACGGGATGGAGTATCCGATGATCTGCTTCAACTACGGAAGACCAGATGCGGACGGCACCTACTCGGACGCCATCAAATACGGCATGATCTCGGTAATCATCCACGAGGTAGGACACAACTATTTCCCGATGATTGTCAACTCCGATGAACGTCAGTGGACTTGGATGGACGAAGGATTGAATACCTTCATGCAGTTTATGGCGGAGCAAGAGTGGGACAGAAACTATCCATCTCGTCGTGGCCCAGCGCACAAAATTGTGCCTTACATGAAAAGCGAAAAGCACCTGCTCGAGCCAATCATGACCAACTCAGAAAACATCATCCAGTTTGGTCCCAATGCATATGCCAAGCCAGCTACGGCCTTGAATATCCTTCGCGAGACGGTGATGGGCAGAGACTTGTTTGACTTCGCTTTCCAAGAGTACTCCAAGCGATGGATGTTTAAGCACCCAACCCCAGATGACCTCTTCCGGACTCTGGAAGATGCTTCTGCAGTGGACTTGGATTGGTTTTGGAGAGGTTGGTTCTACGGAACGGATCCGGTAGACATTTCCATTGAAAATGTAGCCTGGTACAAGTTGGACAACCGAACTCCTGCACAGAAAAAGGCAGATGCGAAAGCAGCTTTCGAAAAAGAAGAAACCTACGTATCCAAGGAGTTGAATAACAAAGAAATCGCACAGACGGTAGTGGAAGCAGATCCAGCCACTCGAGATTTCTACAACAGTTACAATCCATTCACGGTAACTCCTGAAGATGAGGCAGCCTACAAAACTTTCATGGCCAGCCTATCGGAAAAAGAAAAGAGCTTGCTAAACAGCAACATGAACTTCTACGAGATGACTTTCAAAAACGTAGGCGGCTTGGTCATGCCATTGATCATTGAATTTCACTATGCCGATGGCAGCAAGGAAACGGAACACATCCCTGCCGAAATCTGGAGAAAAAATGAATCTCAGGTATCCAAGGTGTTTGCCAAGGAAAAAGAAGTAGTCAAGTTTGTCCTCGATCCGAAGCGTGAAACCGCCGACATCGATGAAAGCAGCAACTACTGGCCTAGACAATACCAGCCTACCCGGTTTGAATTGTTCAAGGGAGGCTCCGCCGTTCGAGGAGCTGCTCAAGGAGACAATCCGATGAAGAAGGCTAACAACAAAAAATAAAAAAGAAGAGGCTGTCCCGAAAAGAGACAGCCTCATTTTTTTGTTCACCAGCTCGAGTTAACTACCCGCTCCAAATTGGAATCCCATCCATCCCCCAGCAAGCATCAGGACAAGGGTTACCGCAAGCACAAGGACCAGGGTAGACAGGGGCATTTCCCAGTCTACATCTCCAACTTTAAATTTGACAGGCTTATTCCAGTTCATATGAATGGGAAGGTGTTTTTATTTCTTGAGAGCACCTTTCCAGCCCTTTTCTTCCAACTGAGCAGCAGACTCCTCCACCTTCTCACGAAGTCCTTTTTTAAATTCGTCTAGCCGTTTACCCACTGCAGCATCGTAAGCGCCAAGGATGGAAGCGGCAAGGATCCCTGCATTTTTTCCCCCATTCAAGGCAACTGTAGCCACAGGAATGCCCGAAGGCATCTGCAAAATAGACAGGATGCTATCCCAGCCATCAATGGAGTTGGAACTGTGAACCGGCACCCCAATCACCGGAAGGCTCGTCAAGGACGCCACCATCCCAGGAAGATGAGCGGCTCCGCCAGCACCCGCAATGATCACCTTGATTCCCCGCTCGCGAGCAGATTCGGCATAGTCAATCATCCGCTTGGGCGTGCGATGCGCACTGACCACGGTCAATTCAAAAGCAATACCCAGTTCCTCTAAAAATTGGGCTGCTTCGGCCATGACAGGAAGATCCGATTGACTTCCCATGATTATTCCTACCTGTGGATTCATTGCTGTGATTTGATTTTGATGAGGTCTTTGATTCGTTGCGCTTTATCTTTTACTTCTTCGATATCCACGCCCAAAAGGGTCACGTGGCCCATCTTGCGGAAAGGTTTGGTGTGTTTTTTTCCATAAAGGTGGATGTACACCCCTTTTTCGGACATGGCCTCAGCCAAGCCTTCCACCACTGCAGCCCCTTCGTATCCCGGTTCGCCGAGCAGGTTGATCATGGCCGCCGGGCAACGCAGCGCGGTATTGCCTAGGGGCCAGTTCATCACGGCACGGAAGTGCTGCTCAAACTGGGAGGTAAAGTTGGCCTCGATGGTATGGTGTCCGCTATTGTGCGGGCGAGGAGCAATTTCATTAACGAGTACCTCGCCAGTACGGGTTACAAAAAGTTCGACGGCTAGAATGCCGACCAAGTCCAATTTCAAGATGAGGTCTTTGGCGATGGCTTGCGCCTTTTGTTCGATTTCTGGGGAAATACCGGCTGGTGCAAAAAGAAATTCTACCAGGTTGGCGGTAGGGTGAAAAGCACATTCCACGGCGGGATAGGCCACAACTTCCCCACGCTCGTTGCGTGCGACGGTGACGGCAATTTCTTTGTCAAAGTCAATCAACTTTTCGAGTAGCCCTGGGGCATCAAAAGCCTGGTCCAAATCAGCAGCCCTACGCAATACTTGTACGCCTCGTCCATCATACCCTTCCTTTCCCAATTTGTTGACCGCTGGCAAAAAGGCGGCATTCGCGATGACTTCGGCCTTATTCTCCGTGAGGATAAATTCAGCGGTAGGAATACCGTGCTCCAAATAAAACTGCTTTTGCTTCCGCTTGTCTTGAATCAAGGCAAGGAGATGGGGCTGGGGGTATACTTTTTTACCTTCATCGGCCAGTTTCTGAAGGGCCTCGGTATTGACTGCCTCAATCTCTACAGTAATCACATCGCAATGCTGTCCAAAGGCATAGACGGCAGCATAATCCTTTAGGGAGCCAACCGTAAACTGCTGGGCAATGTCCTTGCAGGGCGCATTGGGGTCGGGATCCAAGATGTGAATGTCCTGATTGTAGTTGATGGCAGACTGAATCAGCATGCGGCCAAGTTGGCCTCCTCCGAGTACGCCTAAAGTGGGATGTGGATGCATGGAACCCATAGATGGGTCAAAATTAACAGATTAAACCTGAATTCGGAGCAATCCCATTCTAGAAAGCAGCGGAGTTCTGAAAATAGGGGCTGAACAGATCAAATATACTACTTGGGTACAAACTTAATTCCCATCAACTCCATCAGCTTGTGGGCATTGAAACTCGGGCAAGCCCCTTCTTTCAAGCGGTAGTCAAAGAGGATCTCCTGATCTTGGATTTCGGAATGGAAGGAGTAATTCTGAACTCGGGCTTCTTTTTCCCCTAGGGCAGCCAATTCAATGTCGTGCGTACTGATCAGTCCAATTCCTTGAGAAGGTAAAAGTTGGGCCACCAAGGCCTCGGATCCAGAAATTCGATCCTGGGTATTGGTCCCTTTCAAAATCTCGTCGAGGAGAAAAAAGATAGGTTCACCCTGTTCCAACCGCTGCAGGAGTGTACGGATGCGCGAAAGTTCGGCATAGAACGAACTCACGCTTTCCCCGAGGTTGTCGGTATTTCGCATGCTCGTAAAGAGTTGCAAAGGTCCTAGGGTCATGCGATCCGCAAATGGTCGGAGACCCAAGTTGAGCAGGACGACATTGATGCCTAGGGTACGCATAAAGGTAGTTTTGCCACTCATGTTGGATCCGGTGAGTAACACCAGTTTCCGGTTCGTATTCAAGGTCAGGGAATTCCCCACTGCCTTGGCAGGATGTAGGAGGGGATGGAATACATTTTCGCCTTCCAAGATGGGGTCTTGAGTCCAGGCGGGGATTCCCGAATGCCCGACCTCCACTTCAAAACTTCCAAGGGACACCCATACCTCCCAACTTTCGAGGGTTTCTGGAAGATAGACGAGGGAGTTACTCACCCGTTTTTTCCAAGCCGCAAGCCAGAGAAAAAGGATAAAATCTGTCCAAAAGAGCAGGTTGATGGGAAGGTAAAGGAGGTTGAGCCGGTTTTGGGTCCAAAGGCCCAGCCGATCCAATTCCTGTAGTTGCCTGGATGCCGGACTACTGCCTGCTTGAAGCCTAGCCTGTGCTGCTTGCAGCAGGTCCGATTGAAAGGAATTGCCCTCAATTTGAGCGGCTCGCAAGCGCAAGGAATTGAGGTGGGATGCGACAGGAATGGCTTCTGCAGTACGCTTGAGGGGCACAAATACCATCCCGAGAAACAGTATTCCAGCCAAAAACCAAAGACCCAAAATGGCCTGAGGGAGGATCCCTTGGCTAGTCAATAGGAGAACAAGCACCCCTCCTACAGGACCTAGAGTGGCAAGGAACCAATGGAATAGATTGGGTTGCCTTTCTTCTTGCTCCAACCACTGCTTCCAAGTTCCCACCTTTCCTTGGGGAAAGGCGATGCCTATGGCCTCCATGGCGCGCAAGAAATCAGGCTTTTGTTGGAGTTCAGCCGCTGCAGCCCTGCGTTGTTGGGCTGCCTTTGGATCGACCGCAGACTTTAGGAGGATGGCAAGTTGCTCTTTCCCTCCAACGGAGGTGCAGTGATTGAGGAGTTGAAAAAGGGAGTGGGTACCAAATAAATCCAAATCCCCGGCAAAGGGGTGTTCCTTGTCCGCAAACTCAATTCCTGATTCCAAATTGCTCAAATTCCGTTCCTGACGGGCCTGTTTTTGACTTTGGAGTTGCTGCAAAGCAAGGTAAATGCGTTCCTGATCTTTGAGGTGGTTGAAGCGGTTGATGAGTCGAACAAAGAGAAAAAAACAAAGGATGCCCGGTAGTACCCATGCCCAGTGCTCGGAGAGGGTCAAAATCACCGTTGCCCCCAAGGCAAAAAAGGAGAAGATACGAAGGATGCTCAGTTGAGCCACGCTTCGCTTGTTTGCCTTTTGCTTGAGTTCCAGTTGCTCTGGAGAAAAATCAAATGGATTCATACGCTCCAAAGATAGGTATTCCGATAAGTGGTTGATGCTTCGGGCCTCTTTTTGCCTTTGTTTTTATACCTTTAGTCAGACTAAACCTTGGAATCAAGGCTTGGCTAACCAATCGAATCGATCTCATGAAATCCAAGACTCCCAAACCACTCCCTTCCGAGCCCGTCGAATGGGACCTGAGTGAACCGTTTGGAATACTTCCTCAGGATCTTTCGCTCACGCATAACTTGGGCTGTGTTCGCTCCCCTGTAGCTAAAAAAGAGCCTAAGCCAGGCCATTCGGATACTCCGAATTCAAAAAATTAAGTCCTCAGACATACACACAAATCTGCCAACGGAACGCCCAGCGCCAGCGAATGTGTACTTCAGTCAGGCCAGCCTGTTTGAAAATTGACTCCCAATCGTTTCTGCTAAAACTCCGAAGTACCGACAAGGCCGCATCGTTTTGCACCATGGGTGACTTGCTAAACCAGCGCGTCAACCATTTGATGGAGTAGTAGGCCAAGGGATGGCGGTGGAGGTCATTGATCACAATGGCTAGCCGCACCTTTTGCTTCAAGCCTTGAAAGAGTGTCACGAGTTCCTCGTCCGTAAAATGGTGGGTGAAGAGCGTACAGGTAGCAATATCCACCTGCTCCTCAAAGAATACCGGGTCAAAGACATTGGCTACTTGCCAACGGATCCCTTGGAGTTGCTGCTGTCGCTGCTGGGCAAGTGCAATGGTATGCGCATTGGCATCCGCCCCGATCAACTGCATCGAAACTTGCTCTTGCTGGGCCCAGTCCTGCATCACGGCGAGCATATCTCCCCCTCCACAACCCAAGTCTACCACAGTGTATTGTTTTTGAGGAAAGCGTTGCACCACCTCAGTCAATCCCATTGTGGTTACTTTATTTCCCCCCAACCAGCGGTTGATGGTCTTCAACTCCCGGAGGGTCTGCTCCAAGACGGGCCCTGAGCAATTCAGGTCGTCCATGATTTCCTTTTCGCGGGAGCGCTGTGCAAAAATACTCATCGCTTCTCGTAGTGGGTGGTTTCCAAAGTCAAGCCCGGGCCAAAGCCCAAGGCAAGAATATCTCCTTGAATGCTGGAATCCTGCAGCATCCGCTCCAAGACAAATAAGATGCTGGCGGAAGACATGTTCCCACAGGTGCGCAGCACCTCCAAGGCATGTTGATTCACTTCGGGCGAAAGCCCAAAAGCCTCCTGCACTTGAATCAATATTTGCTTGCCCCCAGGATGGATCGCCACATGCTTCACCTGAGAAAAGTTGAACTTGGCTTCAAACAGGTCACGCAATCGCCGAATGCCTTGGTTGAGCAGGGAAGGTATGTACTGACTGAGTCGCATCTCAAATCCAAAGTCTCCGATTTTCCATGCCATGTCTTTTTCCCCTTCCCAAAGGACTTCGCTGAAGTAATTCTTGATTTGCAATCCTTTCTCGGACTGCATCACGACTGCGGCAGCCGCCCCATCCCCAAAGAGGGAATTGGCCAGGAGATTGTCTTCGGTATATTCTTTTTGAAAATGCAGCGTGCATAGTTCTACGGATACCACCAACACTCGGGCTT
>JBANGF010000265.1:0-3075 GCA_037975655.1 Bacteroidota bacterium
CATCTGCTCCAAGGTAGGAGTTGTGATTCCATAACCTTTTTCCATTACATCCTTGCATCCAGAAGGCTTATCATTAGCGGGTTCTCCTCCTGAGGCTATTAAACATTCACATAAAGTAGACGGGTGCAACCAGCCAAGAGGGAAAACAAGGTCATAGTTACTACAAACGTGGTCTTTTTTTATCTTGATTTTCGTAGAAATTCTAGTGAAGAATTAGACAATCGTTTAAATTTTACACCTATTTCATCAACAATATAGAAAAATAAATTTTACATTATAAATAAAAATTATGCTAATAGTATTTAACTAACTCGCCATCCTTTTGATTCTTATTAATTAAACTTGGGTCAGGTAGTGCGCTTGGAATAATTTATTGCCATTTGGCACGTTTTCAATTATGTTTATTAACCTCAACAATTCCCCAGAGGCAATATATCTTGATCGCTTTCACCATTGCTAATCCGTTCATGAGCATCAAAACTCGACTTCTTATTTTTCTAGGAATCATCCTCGCCTTGCCTGGGCATTCTCAAGGGAATGCTACTTCCTGGATTTTAGACCGTATGCAAGGCCATTCTCCTTCCTCACTACAGTTATTGAAGTCCTACGATAATCTTCCAAGCCAGCTAGAAATTGATCGAGGAGAAAGTGTGATTTCCTCCAAAAAAAGTACCGATGCTCTTTATTTCTTGGATGACCGAGATTACGAAAGCGCCTTGGTAAGCATGTCTACGAATGTACATGAAATCGGCCATGCTTATGGTGGATTAATCCATTTTGCTGAACTGATGAACTGCAATTGTACCAAAACGATTGAGTTTGGAAATATCCAACAAGGATTTTATCATGCTCCTGGAGAAGAATATTGGATAGAAATTGAGGAGGGGTATATTTTTCCTTCCAACGAACTCTCCAAGATCATTCCTTACGAGCTTCAAACCTTCCGTTACGATACCTACATTGAAGGAAACAGCTCCACGCAAGCACACGGGGTCATTGGCTTGCTAGATGAATTTAATGCCTATTACTTAGGTTCCAAATATCAATATGAAATGCTGCCGGTATACAAAGAGCTGTTTGGTTCAGATTACCTCAATCAATGGGTAAAACACAGCGCCAGCGAGATGACCGCTTTTTTTGAATTCGATTTTTTTATAAAAGAATATTTATTGTTTGCCAAAAACCAGGAACCCGCAACTTACACCTACTTGAAAAATTCTCCTGGGTTTCGTAATGCTTACCAAACAATCTATAGAAAGTATAGCCAACTCACTAAAACCTATGTGGCCAAAATTAAGGTCGAAAAGAACCTTACGGAATTGAATTACGATTCTCCTTTTTGGGAAGAGGATTATGGGCGATTGATCGAACGACTTGAGTCAGGAAGATTTCGATTGATTGAGCTAGATTTTCTAAACTAAAAAATTGAGGATTGTGCTAAAATAAATACTAGTTGAGGTAAAAATATTCTAATTTACCTCAACACTATTTTTACAGAATCCACAATCTCCATGGAACCCACAGCAGTATAAAAGCTGGAATTTTTCTTGAAACTTGCAACGCTGTGATAATACCGTGCATAAACAGTCAGCGTATCTCCTTTCATCTTACCGATAGGTGCAATTACAGTACTAGCTCGACCAGTAAATTCATCAGTGTAAGCCGAGGAATTCACCGTAGGCACCAACTCATCTTTCCAATTGATTAAGGGAGGCAAATTAGAGTACTGGAGTTGGCCTGTAAATTCGTTGAAATAGGTTTTGGTAATATTGGCTACCGTATCTCCTGCCAGAATCCACCAATACAGATTGCTACTCCAGGTTATCTTCTGACGAGGCCCACAACACTTCGTGTCCACGATTTTATCCCCATCTAGGAGCCGCATGGATATACGTTGAATATTCTGACCCGGCTTTGTCAAAGTCATGTAATAATAGCCATTAGCATCTTTTGGGAGTCTAAACCGGGAATCTTCATTCAAACCTTCGTCAAATACCATCCGGATATTTTTTCCATCTTCTAGGAAAGTTTCCTCTATGAAAAGAGAACAAGCTCCCAATAGGAGAATCAGAATACCTAAAAGTAGGGAAAAAGAGGATCTACCTTTCATGTGTTTTTGAAGAGAAAACTACTTCTCCAATAAAGTTGGCCAAAAATTTATACCCGACCAAAGAAAACTAAATTACTGACCTACCTCCATAAACTTCAACACATCCTTATATCCCTTGCTCCAAGGAAAATAGAACTGTGTCACCATCGGGATGTGTTTGGTTTTTGGATAAAAGGAATAATCGAGATCTAGCCCTTTTTCTGCAGCTATCTTACGAAAGCGCTCCACCGTCAACTTAATTCCTGGATAGGTGCGCTCCCCTTCAAGGACCAACATGGGAAGCTCCTTTTCATCCAAGAAATAAATGGGAGAATAGGTCTTCCATACCACAGGATCATTGGTAAAAGCATCGTAATTATCTTCTGCATTGTATTTCTCCTTTCTTTCGGTCAGGAACCAATACCAGTCCAAACCAGCAGGATCATTCAAAATAGCCCCTTTCAAGGGGTTTTTCATACCCAATTCCTTCCAAGGTTCTTCCTTAACCGCGACTAAAGCCGCTAAATGCCCTCCAGCAGAATGTCCGGACACATAGATGTTGGCTGGATCCCCTCCGTAGGAAGCAATGTTTTCCTTCACCCATTGAATGGCTAATGCACTGGCTTTTTCCATAGCGGGCAACTGATAAGCTGGTGCCAAGGGATAATCGATGATCACTGCAACCACCCCTTTTGCAGCAAGGCGATTGCCCATGAAATCATAAATCTCCTTTCTTCCACTGTGCCAGCTTCCTCCATGGATAAAAATCAAGACAGGTGCATTTTTAGCCTTCTTTGGAGCAAATACGTTCAAGCTTTTTTGTGGAAGTGAAGCAGTAGCTTCCATGTAAGCGATGTTTTTGGTGCGGACCGTACGGAATACACCACAAGAAGAAGCCATTGCCAAGACTAAAAGAAAGAATAGAGACTGTTTCATAGAATACGTTTTTTACAAAATCAAAAATCAGAGTCGTTTGTTTTACTAAC
>JBANGF010000284.1:0-4974 GCA_037975655.1 Bacteroidota bacterium
GAGCAAATCTCTTTGGTCCAAGCCATCCTCCATGAGGGACTTGCCTATGTGGTCAACGGATCGGTTTATTTCGATGTGCTCGCCTACAATAAGAAATATACCTACGGCAAACTTTCAGGGCGTGTTATAGAGGAATTGGTCAGTGGAAGTCGAGACTTGGATGGACAAGGAGAAAAGCGGAACTCTGTCGATTTTGCCTTGTGGAAAAATGCTTCCCCTGAGCACCTGATGAAGTGGCCTTCCCCTTGGGGTGTTGGTTTTCCAGGCTGGCACCTGGAATGCACGGCCATGAGTTCCAAGTATCTGGGTACCCAATTTGACATTCACGGTGGCGGCATGGACTTGCTTTTCCCTCACCACGAATGTGAAATCGCACAAGGCAATGCCTGCAATCACCAGGATCCTGCCAAGTACTGGATGCACAACAACATGATCACCATCAACGGGCAGAAGATGGGCAAGTCCTTGGGGAATTTCATTACCCTGCAGGAACTCTTTACAGGTAATCATGCCTTGCTGGACCAAGCCTACAGCCCGATGACGATCCGATACTTCATCCTAACAGCCCAATACCGCTCCACCCTGGACTTCTCCAACGAAGCCTTGAAGGCGGCACAAAAAGGATACAAAAAAATAATCAATGGCCTGCGCATCGCCAAGCAGTTGCAATACATCCCACAGGATGACATCGCTTTGGATACCGAGCAAATCCAACAAGTGGAAACAAGCATCGTTTCGGCTTACCGCTCCATGGACGATGATTTCAATACGGCCATGGCTATTGGGCACCTCTTCAACCTGCTCAAAAAAATCAACTCGGTATACACCGGACAACTGGTACCTGCCGCACTTGGAGAGCAAGTTTTCAATAACATGCTTGAAACCTACCAGACCTTTGTAATAGATATACTGGGTTTGGTCGAAGAAAAAGGTGAAGTGCAGGAAGGATTATTGAATCTCCTGCTTAACCAGTATACCGAAGCCAAAACCGCACGCAATTATGCCAAGGTGGATGAAATCCGCTCAGGCTTGAAGGCTATGGGCATCCTCGTCAAGGACATGAAGGACCGAATCGACTGGGCATATGAAGAATAACCTACGCTGGGGCGTATTTGCACTGCTCCTACTCCTGGCTGCTTGTTCCGGGGAGAAAAGCACAGAAACCAAAACCGAAACGATTGAACTCAAGCCCTATCCCACTTTTCAAGCAGATTCCGCCTTTTCATTTGTTAAAAAGCAGGTGGATTTTGGTCCACGAGTGCCGGGTACCCCTGGGCATGCGGCTACCAAAGCCTGGATCCAAGAAACCTTAGAAGGATATGGATGGACCGTGCAGCAGCAGGATTTTCAGGCCAAAACTTACGATGGGCTTACCTGGAATTTGACCAATCTGATCGCTTCCTATAATCCCCAAGCAAGCAAAAGGATTCTATTAGCAGCACATTGGGATACGCGACGCATTGCGGACAAAGACAAAACACGCACCTCCGAACCCATTGATGGGGCAAATGACGGGGCTTCAGGCGTTGCAGTACTTTTGGAGATTGCTCGAAGCATTTCCAGTCAGCCCTTATCTTCCGAGGTAGGGATTGATCTGATTTTCTTTGATGGAGAAGACGATGGAGAACCGGAGTTTGCCATGACTCGTGATAACTCCAAAATATGGTGGTGCCACGGTTCCCAGTATTGGTCCAAAAACAAGCATGTCCCTAACTATTCCGCCTATTATGGGATTTTGGTGGATTTGGTGGGTGGAAAAAATGCACGCTTCTTCCGGGAAGGTTATTCGCGAAGGTTTGCCAGCGGCATCCTTTCCAAAATTTGGGGAAATGCCGACCTCCTGGGCCATGGCTCCTATTTTATTCAACAAGACGCTCCAGAAATCTTGGATGACCATGTTTTTGTGAACGAATGGGCAGGCATTCCGATGATCGACATCATTGACTTCTCTCCAGACTTAGGCTTTGGCTCCTACCACCATACACACCAGGATAACTTGGACGGAATTGATCGTCGCACCATGAAAGTGGTTGGTGAAACAGTTTTGGCTACTATTTATCAAGAATAGTAGAATTTGTAAAAATCTTTGCTTTATTCGTAATTGCAGACGATTGCAACGGATCAAAATCAAAATCAAGTAGGATGAAAAAGGGGCGCCAGGTAACGATGAAGGAAATCGCCAAGAAATTGGGGGTATCTGTTTCTACGGTTTCCAGAGCCTTACAGGATTCTCCTGAATTGCATCCGGAAACGAAGCGAAAAATTACAGAGGCGGCCAAAGAGATGAACTACCGCCCTAACCTCCTCGCACAAAGCCTTCGCATCAGCCGCTCCAAAACCTTGGGGGTCATTGTCCCCGAAATCACTTCCCATTTTTTTGCTTCTTGCATCAGCGGCATCCAAGATACTGCCATTACTCGCGGTTACAACGTGATGATTTGCCAAAGCAACGAGTCGATTACTCAAGAAAAGGCCAATATTCAAACCTTGGTTTCAAGTCAAGTGGATGGCTTATTGATCTCATTGAGTCGGGAAACCAACACCTTTGAGCACCTCCACGAATTGTACGATAGAGAGATTAATTTCGTCTTATTTGACCGAGTGGAGGAAGACATCCCTGTTTCCAAAGTCACCTTCAATGACGCAGGAGGCGCCTATCAGGTAGTCAAACACCTGCTTGAAAACGGATTTCGACGCATCGCTTACGTTTCTGGTCCGGAAGACCTCTACATCTCCAAGAAAAGAAAGGAAGGTTACCTTCGCGCCTTGCAAGAATATGGAGTGGAAATTGACGATCAATTGATTCAGTTCACAGACCTCACTCTAGGGGGCAACCTTCAAGTTGCGCAACGCATCCTCCAAATGCAACCGCGACCAGAGGCTGTTTTTTGCATGATTGACCCAGTAGCAGTTGACGTGCTGACCGAATGGAAAAAATCAGGTATTCGGATACCCGAAGACATAGCCCTAGCTGGATTCACCGATAACCCTACTGCAGCGGTGGTGGAACCTCCCCTGACTACGGTCGCTCAACCCGGATACGAGATGGGCAAATTAGCTGTAAGTCATCTTTTGGATCAATTGGATGGACTAGCCTCAGAGGACCCAGTATCGATTGTGTTGGATACTACCCTAGTAATCCGCAAATCCTCCCAACATTTGCCTGCTAAAAACTGAGTTACTCCCTTTTTTTTCACTTGCCAGGCTTGCCACATCGATGAAATCAACCCTTTTTCAATCCTTCCGACAGCATTTTGATTCGGAACCCCTTGTTGTATTTGCCCCTGGACGAATCAACCTGATCGGAGAGCATACGGATTACCAGGAAGGATTTGTATTTCCAGCCGCCATCAGCCAAGGAATCTGGGTGGCAATAGCCAAGAATAATCTAGCAGTCTGCCGAGCCTATTCCCTAGATTTTAACCAAGAGTTTAGTTTCGAACTTGGAAGCATGTCCCCAAAAAAAGGACATTGGGCCACGTATGTGATGGGAGTCTGTACCCTGTTGCAACAAGCGGGCTATCCCTTGGAGAATTTTGATTTGGTCCTTGGAGGAAACATACCTACAGGCGCAGGAGTATCTTCATCGGCTGCACTTTCTGTAGCTGTGGGTCTGGGACTTTCGGAAGTGTTTTCGTTTCACATCCCCAAGAAAAATCTAGCGCTTTACGCGCAAAAAGCCGAGCACCTCTTTGCGGGGGTGAATTGTGGGATCATGGATCCTTATGCCTCTGCTTTTGGAGTTCAGAATCATGCCTTGCTGCTGGATTGCAGAACAGTAACCCATCAGGAAATCCCAGTACACCTAGGCAAATACAGCCTTTTACTCGTGAACTCTAAGGTTTCCCATGCTTTAGCCAATTCGGCTTACAACCAACGCCGTGCTGCCTGTGAGGAAAGCGTAGTGATTTTGCAAAAAAACTTTCCAGAGATCCGAACTATACGAGATTTGAAAGAGGACAATTTATCGAGCATCAAGCAACATTTACCCGAAGTGCTTTTCCCAAAAGCCAAACATGTGATAACTGAATGTGCACGGGTCCACCTGGTGGCTGAAGCCCTTCAAAGTGGAAATCTTGTGCAGGTTGGAAAGTTGCTACAGGCTTCCCATGAAAGTTTGCGAGACGACTTTGAGGTGAGTTGTACGGAACTCGATTTTCTTGCGCTACAGGCAAATTCAACAACAGGTGTTTTGGGTGCAAGAATGATGGGAGGAGGATTTGGAGGATGCTTGTTGACACTCCTGAAAACCAAAGAAATCCCCAACTTCAAAACCAAAATTCAAGAGGCTTACCACAAGACCTTTCAGCTGACCCCTGATTTCATCGAAGTTTCGCCAGGATCGGGTGCAAGACAAGTATAAAATCGCCGCATTCATCGACAAATTCTACCGCTTGATCCATTATCTACTCGGAAATGAGCGACTTAAGTAAACAACTCCTTCTTTTTTGTTATTTTCGAAAAAATAAATTCACACCTATGAAGTACCCAAAAAACCTAAGTAGACTTTTAGTACTCTTCCTCGTTTTGGGAGCGGTGCTCTCTTCCTGTTCCAAGAAACGGGAAGGCAAACCAAAAGTGCTTGTTTTTAGTAAAACAGCGGGTTACAACCACGAATCCATCCCTCAGGGAATTGCTGCTATCCAAAAATTGGGTGCTGAAAATGGGTTTGACGTGGATACCACCAAAAATGCAGAACTTATCAACGAGGAAAACCTAGCGCAGTATGCGTCGGTCATCTTTTTGAGTACAACCGGTGACGTACTCAACGCGGCGCAGGAGGCTGATTTTGAACGATACATCCAATCTGGTGGTGGCTATGTGGGAATTCACGCTGCTGCTGATACCGAATACGACTGGGGCTGGTATGGCCGACTCGTAGGTGGATACTTTGCGGATCACCCAGGAATCAACGATCCACATCCAAATGTTCAACCAGGAAAAGTGACTAAAACTGGAGAAAAGCACCCCTCA
>JBANGF010000297.1:0-2982 GCA_037975655.1 Bacteroidota bacterium
CAGGTGTAGGACCTGCTAGCTATTATTACGATAGCCCTTTGCTTGATTCTGTTCGCTACGAAACTTACATGACCCAAGAATTGATCCCTTTTATCGATCAGCAGTACCGAACCCTAGCAAAAAAAGAATCTAGAGCCATCACAGGGCTTTCTATGGGTGGTCACGGTGCCATCACCCTAGCTGCAAAGCACCCCGCATTATTCGTAGCTGCTGGAAGCATGAGTGGGGTGATGAACATTGATACTGACCTATGGAAGGTGGGTGAAGACTTTAGAAACTTGCGAAAAAAGGGGCAAATAGAAATGCTTGGAGCAATCAATTACCAAGCACCCCAATTCAATCCGTATACCGCCGTAGGGCTTGTAGACCAACTTAAAAACCAAAAAATTCACCTCATCATCGATTGTGGGGTGGACGACTTTTTGATCGAGACCAACCGACAAATGCACTCCCTATTAATTGAAAAGAAAATCAATCATGAATACATTGAAAGACCCGGTGCCCATACCTGGCCTTATTGGACCGAAGCATTGCCGGTGCAGTTTTTCTATTTGACTAAATACCTCGAAAGAACTCCTTGATTGCAAGGGATAAATCAATTTTCGATCCCTCCTAAATTCAATTAATTTTACTTCCTAGTTTTTGCTTACATCCTCATGTCCCAGTTTGACCCCATTCGCCCATATTACGATGCAGAAGTAAATACTGCTATTCGAGAGATTGTGGACGACAGCATGCTTGCCGCCATGATGCAGTTTACCTTTCCTGAGGACGTGAACCTCACCTGGAAAGATCAAATGAAGCATACCCACTCCTTACGGGATTTTCAAATCAACTTCATCTATCCTGCTGTGAAGAAAGTTTTGGAAATGAGTTCCGAAGGTTTGACTCTTGGTGGTTTTGAACAATTGGAACCCAATACGGCCTATTTATTTATTTCGAACCACCGGGATATCATTCTCGATACCTCGATACTGAATGCCTGTTTGTACGAAAACGGATTGGTGATGACCACCTCTGCCATTGGAGACAACTTGATCAAAAAGCCTTTCATTCATATTCTCTCCAAACTAAATCGAAATTTTGCTATCAAAAGAGGTGTAACCGGTAGGGCATTATTGGAAAGCTCCATACTTGTATCCCAATTCATCCACAAATCGCTCTTGCGCGAAAATCGGTCCGTGTGGACAGCTCAGCGGGAAGGCCGAACCAAAGATGGAAACGACATTACCCAAAAAGGAGTACTCAAAATGCTTACCCTAGCGGAAAGCGGAAGCAATCCTTTTGGATTTTTTGAAAAAATACAGGTTGTACCTGTATCTATCTCGTATGAATACGATCCGACAGACTCTTTAAAAATTCCTGAATTGATTGCTAAAGCCAAAGAGGAGAAATATGTAAAAGGGGAAAATGAAGACTTTATCACCCTATTGAGTGGCATCATGGGAGCCAAAAAGCGAATTCATGTCCAAGTCAACAATCTATTGAATGAGGAAATTCGCCAAATCCAAAAAGAAGACCTTACTCAAAACGAAAAGTTGAGCAAACTCGGAGAACTGATCGATCGAGAAATTTGGAAAGGGTATAAACTTTGGCCTAGCAATTACATCGCCTACGATCTACTCTACAAGAAAAATCAGTTTACGGATCAATACAGTACCACAGAAAAAGAAAGCTTTGAGAATCGCCTTTCCCAAAAGGTAAATCCAAGCAATCCCTTGGAGGTTGAAAATTTCCTGCGCATGTATGCCAATCCTGTGGTAAATCACCTAGGACTTTAATTTAGGAAGATCCCTTATTGATTTGAAATGAATCAGGAAGACAGTCTTTTTGTCTTCTTTGGTGGTGAAAAATGAAGCTTTCCTCAAAAAGGAAATAAAATGTAGCAGAGAAATCCGTAGTTTAGGAAGTAAACTTTTTCTTCTATGAAAAAAACGATACTTCTCTTTAGCTTATCCCTTTTCATCTGGACTGGAAGTCATGGCCAAACAAGAAAAATAGCAGTAGGCCACATTCAAACCTCCTTAGGGGAACTTTGGATAGAATTGGATGATCGCACACCTAACCACAAACTAAGTTTTATTGAACTCGCTGAAGCAGGTTATTGGGACTCACTCACCTTTAATCGCGTCATTCCAAATTTTGTAGCCCAAGGGGGATGCCCGGATACTCCAGCTGGCTTTACTGATCCAGAATACCTACTGGAACCTGAATTTCACCCAGAATTGAAACATGTCTATGGAGCACTGGGAGCTGGTCGTGACGATAATCCAGGGAAACTTTCGGCTCGTTGTCAATTTTACATCGTCCAGAATCCAGCAGGAATCCCTCGTCTGGATGGTGATTACACTGTATTTGGTAGAATCATCAAAGGGATGGATATCGTCGACCGTATGGTGAATGTAGCTCGAGATCCAAAAGATCAACCGCTGGAACCCATCTCCCTTCAGGTCAGCATAAAATACCTGAACAAGAAAGAATTCACAGCACTATATTCCCCTCCTTCCCATGATTAAGCCCATCCGGATATTGGTAGTGGGCTGCGGAAATATGGGAGCATCCCATGCCAGCGCCTACCATCACAACCCCAATTTTGAGATTTGTGGACTTGTTTCTCGAGGGGATTCCAAGTTGCGCCTACAAGAAAAATTAGGAAGTAACTATCCCCTTTTTGAGGATTTTGAAACCGCCTTAGCCATTAGCCAACCCGATGCGGTATGCATTTCCACTTACCCTGATACCCATGAGGAATTTGCCTGCAGAGCCATGGAGGCAGGCTGCCATGTCTTTTTGGAAAAACCCCTAGCCTTCAGCCTAACTGGTGCAGCACGAATTGTCTCCAAGGCCAAGGAAACAAACAAAAAGGTAGTTGTAGGCTACATTCTCAGACACCATCCCTCCTGGATGCGATTTATTGAAGAAGCGCAGAAACTAGGCAAGCCCCTGGTGATGCGGATGAATCTCAACCAGCAAAGTCAAGGC
>JBANGF010000304.1:0-4361 GCA_037975655.1 Bacteroidota bacterium
TGAGGGGAGGAAAAGGCCTACCTACGCCAATTCCTTTTTTGGCCATCTCGGCATTCAGTTGGGCAATGTCTCTGCCCGACTGGAAAAAGACAAAGTTGGCATGGGAGGGAAGGTAAGGAAGCTTCAATTCGTCCAGGGCCTGGGTGAGGATGGCTTTGGCTTCGTTATTTTTCTGTAGTGAAAAGCGATAAAAATCCTGGTCTTGCAAGGCAGCTTTGCCTGCTTCAATGGCCATGATGTTGGTATCTGCTACTACGCGCTGCCGGAGTTTGGCCGCCAATTCAGGTCGGGCGATCAGGTAGCCGATGCGAATGCCTGCCAATCCATACACCTTGGATAGCGTGCGAGACACGACCACGTCCATCCCTTTTTTAACCAGCTGCACCATGGAAGGGTAGTTGGGTTCGGTGATGTAGTCCGAGTAGGCTTCGTCCGAGAAGACGACAGTGCGCTTGCTGACCGTTTCGCAGAAGTCGAGCACTTGGTCTGCGGGGAGGAGTTTACCAGTAGGGTTATTTGGGTTGCAGAGGAACACGAGGCCCGTTTCGTAGGACACGCGCTTTTCAATTTCTTCTAGGTTGAAATCCAGGTCCTTGGTGAGGGGCACCCAGTTGATGTCTGTACCCCAAAGGGAGGCATACTCCATCATGGTCAGAAAGGTAGGGGAACAGGAGATAATCTCACGACCCTGCCCGAAGGTGAGCCCTGCTACTTTCAGACCCTCGCCCGAACCGGCTACGGTCACAATATGGTCCTCGGGTACACCCTCCTTGGCGGCGATTAACTTGACCAGGGAGGTGTTTGAGGACCAGGGGTAGCGGCAGCCTTCGTCAAAGGCAGCTTGCATGGCTGCCCGCATGGCAGGTGAGGGACCGTAGGGATTCTCGTTTGACCCGAGACGGATCATCCCCGCAAGAGGGCGTGGGGTGTATACTGGGGCTGCTGCTGCTTGCAGCGGGTTAAGGAGGGCATTTCCTCCCAATAAAGCCATTCCACTGCTGACTGAGGCGGTTTTGATCCAATCTCTTCGTGTGATTCCCATGGTTCGGTGGTGTTTGTGCAAGGGAAAATAGGAAAAAATTGCTTTCTAAAGGATAGAGGATGAAGATTTTTTACGATTGGAAATTCTTAAAATCCCCCTCGCCTCCTTTCAAGGGGGAATCGCATCTTCTGATCCTCAGAAACTGAAATAAGGATTTAAAAATTTAATTTTTTTCAACCCAAAGTATGCTTAACTCTTAGGTATTGTTGGAATCTGCATTGGGTTACTCCCCCATACCAAGGGGGCGGGGGGGATTATTTATTTGTAGGATTTTTTAAAAACAAAAACACCCCAACCACCGGGCCTAAGCAGAGCAAGCCGATAAACTGATTGGGAGAGAGAAATCCGGCAGCAAATTGAGTGACTTGGATACTGACAATCGTCAGTCCAAAGCCCAATCCATTGACCAAGGTCAAGGCAGTGCCCCGGTGCTCTGGAGCTACGCTCTGTGCCACCAGGGTGGAAAATTGCGGGGAATCAGGAGAAAGCAGTAGCCCCCACACGAATAAAAATGGGATGGGTGCCCAAAATGCAAACTCAGGAAAAACCCATAAAATCAATCCACAGGTACCCGAACCGATCAAACTTGCCATGGCTACGTTTCCACTACCCAGTTTCTGGGAGATCAATCCCCCCACCGAACAGGAAATGCCTCCGATGCCAATCAGCACAAAGGTCCACAGGGATTGGGTAGTAGGAGATAGTGTGTTTTGGGTAAGAAAGCTCAAGAGTAATGGCAAAAAGGCCCAGAAGGTATAGAGTTCCCACATGTGTCCAAAATACCCTCCTGCCGCTCCCTGCAAGGCTTTATTCCGTGCCAACTGGGGGATTAAGGAAAAGTTGAGCGCTGGATTCGGTTTGCGGTAAGGCCCATCGGCGATCCCTATCCCAACCAGCAGTCCTCCCAAACAGGCCAACCCAGCTGGAACAAGAATCAATGCGCGATAGGAAACATCCAATTCCAACCCTTGAATCAAAAAAGGGAAGGCAGTACCTACCACTAGGGCTCCTACCAAAAATCCAAGTGCGACACCAAGTCCACCCTTGGTGTAGTCGGCAGCGATTTTCATACCTACAGGATAAATTCCCCCTAGGAAAAAACCAGTTAGAAAACGACTACCTAAAATCCACTCCAATTGGAGGGGCACTAAAAGTAGCGCAATATTGACCGCCCCAGCAGCGAGTGAACTCCAAAGAAAGACTCGAGAAGGGGAATAGCGATCCGACAATTGGAATACCGCATAAAAAAAAGTACCCACAATAAATCCCAACTGCACCGCAGAGGTGATCATGGGAATGAGCCCAGACTGTCCCAGAAGCGCCTCAAGTTCGGGTGCAGCTGCATTGCCGGCAAACCAAAGGGAGGTACCCATAAATTGGGCCAGGACCAGGACCGTCAAGATCCCGAGATTTCTTGAGGGTGAGGGTGAGGGCCAGTTTCCCATTAACCCCTCAAAATACCCTCGATTTCTGCGAGTTCTGCTGTGCTAAATTGGCTATTCTGAATGGCGGCCATGTTATCGTCTAACTGTTCGGGACGAGACACGCCCACCAGCACGGAAGAGATGCGTGGATCTTTTAAGAGCCAAGCGATGGCGAGTTGGGCCAAAGTCTGTCCTCGACGCAGGGCCACCTCATTCAAACGTTGAATGGTTGCTAGTTTTTCCGGTGCAATCTGCTCTGGCTTCAGGTAGCGCCCATCCTTGGCTGCGCGGGAGTCTGCCGGGATTCCTTTCAAGTACTTGTCGGTGAGTAAGCCTTGTTCTAGCGGAGAGAAGGCAATACTTCCTACTCCTTTTTGACCCAATACCTCCATCAATCCATTTTCCACCCAGCGGTCTAGCATGCTGTAGCGTGGCTGGTGGATCAACAGGGGCGTTCCCAAGGACTTAAGGATTTCATAGGCACGTGCGGTGTCCTCCGCGCTGTACTGGGAGATGCCTACGTAGAGGGCTTTTCCCTGACGAACCAGCAGGTCCAAGGCACCCATGGTCTCTTCCAAGGGGGTGTTGGGATCGGGACGGTGGTGGTAAAAAATATCTACATAATCTAATCCCATGCGCTTCAAACTCTGATCGCAACTGGCAATCAGGTATTTTTTGGAACCAAAGTTGCCATAAGGACCGGGCCACATGTCCCAGCCCGCCTTGGAGGAAATCAGGAGTTCGTCTCGGTAGGGAAGGAAATCCTTCTGCAGCATGCGTCCAAAATTTTCCTCTGCCGATCCAAAGGGAGGACCGTAGTTGTTGGCCAGATCAAAGTGGCAAATCCCCAAGTCAAAGGCTCTTCGCAGAATCCTTCTACCCAGGGTAAAGTCGGCATTGTGCCCAAAATTGTGCCAGAGGCCCAAACTGATCTCAGGAAGTTGGATGCCGCTCTTGCCGCAGTAGCGGTACTTCATGTGATCGTAGCGATCGGCTGCCGGAACATAGGGAAGGAGGGGATTATGGTCGTTGATATGCATGACTGAATTGGACTAGGTTAGTAGGGGATTACGCGGTAAGTTTTTCCTTATTGGCAATGGGTTTTTTGGACACGTAGTTTTTGGGAAGTTGCTGCTTCAAGGCCTTGACAAAGAGGTGGAAATCCACCGTGATCGTGTGCCGTGGGGTATTCACTTGTTTGTAATGCGGGTTGGTCACCTCTTTTTCGCATAGCTCGGCCAAGTTCTTGGGTCGCTTCCAGGCCCCAATCAGTTCCTGAGCCATCAGTTTACTCTGCAACTCTGCGCCCGGCCAGATGCAGCCGAGGGGCTGAAACATGCCGATAAAGTACAGGTTGGATAGGCTAGGGTGGAACATTTTTAAATACAGCGGCACAGGGCCTGTGCTGTAGTCAATCAATTCCTTCTCGAAAAAAGGATGGGTGAGCCAGTAACCCGTGCAGGCAATGACGCTGTCGTATTCTTCCTGACGCCCATCTTCAAAGACCACGGTGTGGCCTTCAAATCGGGCAATATCTAGTCGTGGGCTTACTTTGCCGTGACGAATTTTGTGGAGGAGTTCGTCGTTGATGGTGGGGTGGGTAGCACCAAATGCTTCGGTCACCGGGCGGAGTCCGTATACGGAATTGTCACCTACAAAAACCTTGAGCATCAGTTTGTTGAAGAAACTGCGCACCTTGATTGGTAGCCATTTGGTGCCTTCGGCTACCTTGTCGGAGGGCTTGCCAAACAGGAATTTGGGCACAATGTTGTACCCTCTTCTCCAGGAGATGGCGGTAAAGGCAGATACGCGGCTGGTTTCCACGGCCACATCGCAGGCAGAGTTTCCTCCGCCAATCACCAGCACCCGCTTTCCTGCAAAGGGAGCGGCTTTTT
>JBANGF010000365.1:0-6930 GCA_037975655.1 Bacteroidota bacterium
ACATCCAAGTCCCCGTCTTTGTCGTAATCAAAAAATACCGCGTGGGTGGAAAATCCTTGATCCGCTAGCCCGTAGGCTTCAGCCATCTCCTTGAAAGTGCCATTGCCCTGGTTGATAAACAATTCATTTTGCTTGTTGTCCCCTTCCACATCGCCAGAATTGCAGACGTAAATATCCATCCAACCATCGCCATTTACATCAGCCATAGCTACACCGGTACTCCAAGCACGAGTACCCGCCACACCCGCCTTTTCAGTCACATTTTCAAACTGAAAATTGCCCTTGTTGAGATACAGTTGATTGGGGCCTAGGTTGGCGGTGAAGTACAGGTCTGCAAGGCCATCGTTATTCACATCCCCAATAGCTACTCCGCCCCCATTGTAAAAGTTACGGTAGGTAAACACATTGAAGTCCTCGTCGAAGGTCAGGTCATTCTTAAAGCTGACACCCGAAGATTCAGGAGTAATCTCCTCAAATAAAGGAGGAACTTTCTCCTCAGTGCTGCAGGCCGAACTAAGGAGGGCAAGAAAAAGGAAACCGCCAAGGAGTTTTTTCATTCGGGTTTTTGGCTAAGTTTTTTTTGGATAGGGAGGTCTACAATTTCCGCACGTACTGAGGAGATTGTTTTTTTGAATACACGGATACGTCGATTGCCGTCCATTTTTACAAAAGCAATTTGTGATTTATCTTCATTGGTCACTTCAATAAATCCTTCCCCGTACCATTTTTCAAAAAGTTGCACGACATCTTTTCGTAAGGATTCTACCTTGAGTTTTTCATTCCAAGGAGACCAACCATCGTAAGAAAACTCTACCGGCATAAGGTAGATTTTTCCACCTTCAAATTCTGGATAGAAGCGCATTTTACCTGGATTTCCGGAGGGAAAAACCAGGCTGTGTTCCACCGATAGCGCAGACGGGCCATTGGTTAAGATCCCTTCTTTGTTGCGCGCCCAGCAGATCTCAAAAAATTGTTTTTGGTCCATGCCTAGCTCCAGCCCAAAGAAAAGTTCTTTGACCACTTTTCCGGATTCCAATTCCCGCTCCTCTAGACGCTGGTATTCAGAGGTACAGGAGAAAATAAAAAAACTAGCGAACAGTAAATACCAATGGTTTGTCATGGTTGCGAAATACGAATAAGTGGGTTTGGTTCTTGGAATGGATCCATTGAAAATCGCGAATTTCTCCTGGTACGAATAGCCCGCTTTCTTGAGGTTTTAAGGCCTTCCATCTGTTGTTTACATCTTTTTCTAGTACCCATGCATAACTCCCCAGCTGGGTGCCAAGTTCAGGTTTGATTCGAATTTCATTTCCCCCGAGAAGGATCAAGGAAGATTTCCCTGGTCTAGGAATGACGGTGATCGCATGAACAGGGGCATATTGAACTTCTGTAGGAAGTGCCTCCTGTGCCAATTTTCCGTTTCCTTGATTGATCCAAAGGGTAGTTTCCAACCAATCCGCTTGCAAAATTAATGAATTTGCCCATACCGATTGGGGAAAGAGTTCCTCCAATGTTTTGTCTTTGTACGCATCATAGCTGAGAATTTGTTTTTTCAAGGAAGGAATTTGTCTAACTAACGTGTTTTTGAGCACCCAGGGGATGCTTTTATTATTTTCTTGGTGGTGGAGAATCTGTTCAATGGATCCATTTTGATCAAAATCATTGATGGCTAAGCGTAGGGTTTTTACTGCACTAGTCCGCAATCTGGAGTTGGTACCGAAGTTGCCTGCAAGTAAATCTGTCTTCCCGTCCCCATTGATGTCCCCTACATAGAGTCGCTTCCAAAATCCTCTTAAATTTTCTAGGCCAAATTGCGCCGTGCGATCACTCCAAACTCCCTTGTCGAAAGAAAAAATTTGGATAGGCATCCACTCTCCTGCCAGTAGAAGCTCTGTTTTGCCATCTCCATCTAGATCAGCTAGTGCTCCATCGGTGAGCATACCCATGGAAGCGAAAGGTTTACCTAGGGTAGCGCTTTCATCCGTGAAATTTCCATTGCCGTCATTTTGCCAAAACTGTACCCCTACTGGAATTCCATAACCAAAAGGAATAGCCCGTTGTCCAATAATCAGGTCAATATCTCCGTCTTGGTCCCCATCCCAGTTGAGTATAAAGGAGGTGGGAGTGGGGGAGAACTGCTGTTCGGATCGGGAAAAATCACCCTTTCCATTATTAAAATACAAGCGGTCTTGGTAAATAGGAGCGAAGTCTGAAAATTCAATTCCTCCACTGCCTATTAATAGGTCAACGGCTCCATCGTCATTCGCATCAAAGAAGTGGGATACCACATCCTCAGCTAGGCTATCCTGGTCAAAAAGGGAAGTTTGAGTGGCGGTCCAAGCACCTGAAGCACTTTGCTTCCAAAGGGAAGTGGACTGGCCTTTAGCTCCAGGAATGACTAATTCCATAAGCCCATCTCCGTTAATATCGGCTTGGCTCGCACGTGGCCCCTCGTTGCTGATAGACCAGAAGCGCAGGCGATCCCGGTCAAAATCAACAAACTCACTTTCGCGGTGAACGTAGGGTAAGGAATTATCTAGGGCAGGGATGAAGTAAGGAGAGGTACTGCTGATTATTGATTTTCCTGCCTTCGCATTTACTTCTTTAGGAAAAAGAACCTGATTGGCAGGAACCTGCTTTAGGACCGTCTGCTTTCCGGAAGGCCAGTCAATGATTACAGAGTCCACTTGAGTATTTTTTCCGGTGCCAAAATTCAACCGGGGATCTACCGAGGACATGTAGCCTTTGACGGGTTGAAATTCCTGAACTTGAGATTCACCCGCCGTATAAATCTTGACTTTAGAGCCAAAAGCATTGCCAAGATCTAGGCTGAGGAAGTTGGTAGTGGTGCCAGGGTTGCTGTTATTTCGGTAGACAAAGGCACGTTCATTTAGGTTATTGACTACCAAATCCAGGTCCCCATCGTTATCCAAGTCGGCATATGCAGATCCGGTACTGAAGGTGAGTTGATCTAATCCTTGTGATTGGGCAACATTGTCAAATTGAAGGTTTCCTTTGTTTTTGAAAAAATAATTTTGCTGGGGAACAGATGGAAATTTATCAATCATTCTTTGGATCAAAACTGAATCTTGTAGGTATTGATTTATTTTCCCTTGATTGTTGGCATAAAAATCCACAAAGTCAAAGTCGGTCAGGTCTTTGACGATGCCATTGGCAATGAAAATGTCTTTTCTCCCATCCAAGTCTGCATCGAAAATCAATGCACCCCAACTCCAGTCAGTAGCTTCCACTCCAGCCCATCTACCGACTTCTGCAAAAATAGGCGTGCTGTCTTGAGGATGGAGTCCTAGATGGCGTTGCAGGGTATTGCGGGTAAATTGGCTGTGGTAGCCTGCTTGTTGATTGGCTTGAAACTTATCCCATTCCTCAAAGGGAGTTTTGGATTTAACTCGTGCTAAGTCTTGAGGAAGCATCTCGGTAACGATTACATCTGGCCATAAGTCATTGTCAAGATCGGCAATATCAGCACCCATGGATCCCATGCTGATTTCAGGCATAGCTTGTGGAAGGATCTCTCGAAAAGTCCCGTTTTTTTGATTTAGGTAGAGGTAATCTCGTTCAAAGAAGTCATTGGATACGTAGAGGTCTGGCCAATCATCTTGATTGAGGTCTGCCACAGTTACCCCAAGTCCGTAGCCAATGGCGCTCCCATAAATGCCCGCTTCTTCCGAGATGTCGGTGAAGTGATTTCCTTCATTGCGAAAAAGTTTATTTCCTCCTTCGGGATCACGAATTTCTCGCTGACCAAGTCGGAGGTCATTGAGACCTACGGAGCGACCTGAGTTACTCAGAAGGTACATGTCCAAATCTCCATCCTTGTCGTAGTCAAAAAATACGGCATGCTGACTCAGGCCAATCGCTGCTAATCCATATTCCTTCGATTTCTCGGTAAAGGTCAGGTCCCCATTGTTGATAAAGAGTTCGTTGTGTCTGCGTTCCCCTTGCATAGGGCCAGATTTACAGACGTAAATGTCTAGCAATCCATCTCCGTTGACATCGGCCATACTCACACCCGTGGTCCAGGATCCTGTGGAGTTTAGCCCTGCATTATCCGTTATGTCTTTGAAGTTGAGTTCGCCAGTGTTTAGATACAAGCGATTGCTTTGCTGATTGCCCGCAAAAAAAATATCGGGTAAGCTATCTTGGTTAATATCGCCAATGGCTACCCCTGCCCCGTTGTAAAAATTTCGAAAGGTGTAGGGATTTATTTTTTCGGTGTATACCAAGTCATTGCGGAAGGAAATACCGGTTTGACTTTCTGTAAGTAGGGAAAATAAAGGCTCGGAGCCCTCCTGTTTGCAGGAGAAAAGTAGGTAGAAAATAAAGAAAAAGAGGCACTGATTTTTCACAAGACAAGTGTAGAAGAAAGAATTGTCTTTCCTTAAAATTTCTCTAAAATATTACTTTTTGAGGCTAATACCTAAATTCCTGTTTAAAGAAAAGAGGGATTTTCCTCCAGAGAATTTATTGAAATTTTAATTCTAATTAAATAATAAGGATTCCTTCTCCTGTTTTTGAACTTTGCACAATAACATGTCATTCAATACTGGCTAGGATTCTGTCGTTTATGCCTGTAATGAAACAAAAAAAATCTCTCCAGAGCCCGTTTTCATGGAACTGGAGAGATTCCCTTTTTTAGCTAATAGCTCCTTACACTTTTGGAACCACCCAACCGTTGTGGTAATTGGCCTTGATCAATTGATTGGCCTCGGTATCGGTAAACAAGTTTTTGCTTGCATCCCAATACACCTTCTTTCCTGTTTTGTAGGCAATATTTCCCATCTGTGCATTGATTGCAGCTACAGAACCCGTTTGTATCCCACACTTCAATAGTTTCGAATCGTTGGCCGTCATGGCTTCCACAAAATTGACCGCATGCAGTTCCAAGGCACTTGGACCCGAGGGTTTGGTATGAGGAACCTCTTCTACTTTAGGTTTACGTTGACCGTCCACGGTTTCAGTTTCCGGAATAACCTTCCAACCACCACGATTGACTACCAGCGTAGCATTGTTGCCGATAAAGGCAATTCCTTCTGTAGTGCCGTAATTACCACCATCAATCCCCGTAGCATGTTCCCAGAGCATGTTGAATCCCTCGTACTCATACACAGTTTGTAGGGTATCTGGAGTTTCGGATGCATCATCAGGATAGGCAAATTTCCCGCCTGAAGCCATTACCGATTTCGGTGCACTAACGCCCATGGCATATAAGGCAATGTCAATTTCGTGTACGCCCCAGTCAGTCATCAAGCCTCCTGCATAATCCCAGAACCAGCGGAAGTTGAAGTGAAAGCGGTTGGCGTTGAAGTTTCGCTTTGGAGCAGGTCCTAGCCACATGTTGTAATCCACCCCTGCAGGCACTGCGCTATTGGCGACCATAGGCACAGGGCTAGATCCATCCTTGGCAGACACAAAGTTGGAAAGGCTACTTCCGTCAAACAGGACAATCGCATCTGAGGGTGCCTGGTTATTCATCTTTCCAGGTGTCACCTTAGGTGGTACTGGAGTATAAAACTCCGTAGCCTGTGGAGGCATAGGTGGTGGAGTAGTCCTTTGCTGCGCAAAAGCTAGGGATACTGTTCCTAGACTAGTTGCAAAAAGCATACCGTATAAGATTTTTTGATTCATCTTTCGAAGGCAATATTCAACCGTCTATAAATCAAATTTTAAAAATTAAAAATTAAAAATTGTTAAAACTTAAAATTTTATTAAATTACAAAGTCAAGTTTAAACTCAAACCCAATACAAATGAAAAAACAAGGCCTGCTAATTTTGTGTTTTTTCTCTCTTCTAGCCTTTAGCATAGGTTTTACTGCTAATGCTCAACAAGCGAGAATAACAGGTAAGGTTACTGATGCAAGTACAGGTGAAGGAATTCCCGGTGCGAGTGTATTAGTAAAAGGTACCACCCGTGGAATGGTCACGGACTTAGATGGAAACTATTCCATTGAAGCCAGTTCCACTGATGTTTTGGTGTTTTCCTTCATAGGATACACTACAGTTGAAGAAACTGTAGGCACAAGAACTTCAATTAATTTGGCTCTTTCTGAGTCAATTCAAGGACTCAATGAAGTAGTCGTAGTCGGCTACGGTACTCAGGAGAAAAAAGAAATCACGAGTGCTGTTGCAAGTATCAAGGCGGAAGATTTCAACCAAGGTACGGTAAATGATCCTAGACAATTGCTTCAAGGAAAAGTTGCTGGTCTTAATATTTCAAGACCAGGAGGTAACCCTAATGGTGGTTTTAACATTAGACTTCGCGGAATATCTTCTTTTGGGGCTAACGCTGAACCTCTTATCGTAATTGATGGGGTTATTGGTGCTTCATTAAGTACAGTAGATCCAAACGATATCGAAACTATGGATGTTTTGAAAGATGGATCTGCAGCTGCGATTTACGGAACAAGAGGATCCTCTGGGGTAATTTTGGTGACTACCAAGTCAGGTAAAAAAGGAAAAGCGGTAGTTGAGTATAGCGGAACTGCAGCAACAGAAAATGTTGCGCGGACCATACGAGTAATGACTGCTGACGAGTATAGAGCGCTTCCCGGTTCAAATGACCTTGGCTCAGAAACTGACTGGTTTGATGCAGTTACAAAAACAGGAGTCAGCTTTGTGAATAACCTTTCCATCAGTGGTGGAAATGAAGGTACCAGTTATAGAATGTCCATAAACTCACGAAATGTAGAAGGTGTAGGCATTAATTCTGGTTTTGATCAACTAAATGCTAGATTAAATTTAACTCAAAGGGCATTGAACGACAAAGCTTTATTTACCATTAGTATTTCCAATACAACTGCTGACAGGCAGTTTGGTAATGAAAACTCATTTAGATATGCAATTATCACAAATCCAACGCTCCCTATTTATGACCCAAACCCACAGTCTCCAAATTTTGGAGGGTATGCG
>JBANGF010000011.1:0-3528 GCA_037975655.1 Bacteroidota bacterium
GCCCGATACGCGTGAAGGTTTCGGCATAGCCTGGGTAGTAGTTTTCCACCGCTTCCTCGTGCGTCTGGGCTACATAACCCAGGGAATGCAGCCCCACCTTTAGCTCTTCCTTTGCATAGCCAGCCTTGTCTCCGGCTTCCCGATATAGATCAATCAAAGGCCGGAAACGGTGCGTCTCCCCACCAATCACCGCCACCATCAGCGGAAGTCCTAGGGAACCCGCCCGCACAAAGGATGCAGGAGTACCTCCCACGCCCAACCAGATAGGAAGTTTGGCTTGCATGGGTCTCGGATAGATGGCCTGCTCCTGCAAGGCAGGCCGAAATCTTCCTTTCCAAGTCACTACCTCTTGCTCATTCAGCTGCAAGAGGAGATCCAGTTTTTCTGCAAACAAGGCATCGTAATCTTGGAAATTTAAGCCAAAAAGAGGAAACGCTTCCGTAAAGGAACCCCTGCCTACTACCAGTTCGGCACGGCCCTGGGAAATTAGGTCTAAGGTAGCAAACTGTTGGAATACCCGAACCGGATCTGCGGCACTGAGTACGGTCACCGCGCTACTCAAGCGAATCCGAGAGGTACGGGATGCTGCTGCAGCCAAAATCACGGAGGTGGCGGAATCCAAAAATTCCTTTCGATGATGCTCCCCGATGGCGAATACATCCAATCCTTTTTCATCAGCAAGCTGAATGCGATCCAATAATTCCCGTAAAGCATCTTGCGCAGTCCCGACGGGATTGCCCTGAGCATCCGTGACAAAAGCTGCAAAGCTATCTATTCCAATTTCCATAGAGTAAACCTAGGTACTCTTGACTAAATCCCCAAGCAATCGGCTCGCATCAAACGGCATTTTGCTTGTATTCCGAGATAAAAAAAGGGTATTTTTAGCCCAATGAATCCCCAAATCCTGATTGATATCGTCACGCACACCATGCCCTTTGGTAAGTACAAGGGACGACTGCTCTGTGACATTCCTGAAGATTACTTGGTCTGGATGCATAAAAAAGGATTCCCAGCGGGTCACCTGGGCATGTGCCTAAACACCCTGTATGAAGTCCGACTGAATGGATTGGAGGAGTTGCTCGTTCAGGTACGAAAAAACCTTAGATTAAATTAAACTTTACCATGAATTTGATTACTTGGCAACGCGTACCTAAAGATGAGCTTTCCTTTAAAGACTTGAATCAAGAGAGTAATGCATTGCTAGGATACGCTATATTTTACATTTTCCTGGCCATTATTATCAGTAATTTGATACAAATAGCTCCACTTCCTATCCTAGGTGCAGTAAGATTCGTTCAGGACTTGTGGTATGCCTTAGTCTTCAAACTGATTTTTTTATTAGTTATCCCCTCCTTGTTCTACTTTAAAGTCTGGAACTATTCCAAGAAGGACCTGGTACTGGGTCTTCGAGCTACCCCGTCCATTTGGATCAAAGGATTCCTGCTTGTCCTTGTAGGATTTGGGCTCAATGCAGGACATATCCCAGGAATTTTAGCACAGGCTCCTTTGGTGGATCTTGCAGGACTCAAGTGGGGAATTGGACTAGTGCTCCCCCTACTAATTGCTGGATTACCCGAGGAATTGTTTTTCCGAGGAATGCTCCAAACCAGATTGGAAAAACGCTGGAATACACCAGTAGCCATTCTCGTGTCCGGGATTTTATTTACGGCCTGGCACCTCCCTTCTCGATTTTTTCTCGCTTCCGGCGTAGAAGGTCAAGCAGGGGACTTGTACTCGGTAGTCTTGGGAACGGGAGTGCCGGTGTTGCTAGTCAGCCTTTTTTTTGGATGGCATTGGGCAAGGTACCGCAATCTCCCGGTGCTGATTTGTACGCATTGGGCCATTGACATCCTCCCATCGCTGAGTTCCTTCTTCGGAATTAGCTATTAAGATTTTACAATCCACTCCTCATGCAAAATCTGTAGGACACGACGGATCACTCGGATGTATCCCTCCTCTTCCGTGGGATCACATCCGTTACTGATCACTACAAATCCATACTTTTCTTCGGGATTGAAGAATAGCGCACTATACAGCCCATAAGCCGATCCCGTATGCCCCACCAGTTCCACTCCAGGAATCAGCACATCCGTTTTCCACAGTGCCAAGCCGTAATTTTCGTCCGAAGAAAGGGGAGTTTGCATTTCTTGAGAATGGGCTGAAGAAATAAGTCGCACCTTACCGACCTTTCCATAGTTCATGTGCAGCAGAAGATATTTGGCAAGATCAGGGGCTGAGATTTTCATGCCCCCCGTTGGGGAAAAAATCGGGGTACTGTAGCCCGGAATATAGGTTTTGAGTTCTTCGCTTTTGGAGACGTAGGCAGCAGGAGATGGGATAAACTTGGAAGAATCCCGCTGGTAGGCATAGAGCGTAGCTAGTCGACTTTTATCCAATTGATCCACATCGTATCCTCCATACAAACCCAAGGGCTTGAGGATATTCTCTTGGATATACGTATCAAAACGAACACCCGAGTGTTTCTCCAAAATCGCTCCTGCAAGATTAAAATTCAAGTTGCAGTATTGATAGCCCTCTCCCGGTGAATAGGTATTGTAGACTTCCTGCCACCGTACATTTTTATCAGGATGGGCTACATCAAGCGTAAAATAACCTTGGCTATCGTTAAGACTAGAAGTATGGGAAAGCAGCATACGAAGCGTAATCACCCTATCTGGAAATTTGGGGTTCCGTATCGGAAATCCAATCAGCGAACTCACCTCATCGTCCAGAGAAATCTTTCCTTTTTCTACTAACTGCAGCAGCCCTGTAGCCGTAAAGGACTTGGAAATGGAAGCGATTCTAAACAAGTCTGAGGTCTGCAAGGAAACTTTTCCCTCTTCTTTCCAGCCCAATGCTTGGGTATGCACCACCTTTCCCTCCTTGACCACTGCAATGGAAAGACCCATAACGGGATGCTCTTGCATCAATTGATTTAGTCGCTGAGTTGTTGCATCTTGAGCAAACAAGGGAGATGCGACAAAAAGTAATACACCAAAGATAAGAATCAGGTTACTTCTCATAGAGGGATTTGTTAGTTTAAATAAAAAGGAATTTACACATTCTAGAAAGTTTATATATTTCTTATCGATCAAAATTGGAAACAAATTTTCAAATGGCTCAGCCCAACCCGCTTATCGACCAATTCCTCCTCGAAGGATGCATGCGCTGCCCAAAGGGAGCCACACCAGATTGTAAAGTACATCGCTGGACGGATATTCTAGAGTTTCTCCGCCAACTCCTTCTAGAGACCGAACTCCAGGAAGAACGAAAATGGGGGATGCCCACCTACACGCTCAATGGAAAAAACGTGGCCATTTTAGGGGTGTTTAAGGAATCCTGTGTGTTGAGTTTTCTCAAAGGCGGACTGCTTGAAGATACTTACCAGCTTTTAGAACGCCCGGGACCTAATTCCCAGGAAGGTCGTTTTATTCGCTTTACCCAACTATCCCAAGCGCAAGAAATCGAAGGTAAAATCAAGGAATACCTGCTTCAGGCCATTGAAGTGGAACGCTCAGGAAAAAAAGC
>JBANGF010000235.1:0-6827 GCA_037975655.1 Bacteroidota bacterium
CATCTACTCGCGCAGTACCTGCAGTATGGTAAGGACCTGAGGTAAGTTGACGCTTTAATGTCCCGTCCTTTCCATACAGGTAAAAATGCCCCCAGCCATCTCGCTCAGACCACCAGATCAACTCATTTCCAAGCAATTCAGGTTTTTCAAAATCGATGTAGGTATTGCTTCTTTCTTCGATGAGGACTTCTTTCTGGTTGGTCTTCAAATTCCAACGCAAGACATCCACACGCTTTAGGTCACGAGAGGTCAAAGCAAAGTAAAACTCACTTGGATTTCCGAGCCAGGTAGTTGGTCTAAAATCATCATCCCGCGTATTTGCTGCGGGGGTAGTGGACCAAAGAGAGACTGTTTGATCTTTAAAAGTGGAAATGGGTAAGTTGCTCAGCTTTTGGGTTTCAAAGGAATAATGAACTAGGTCAGTGATTGGCTGTTCCTTCTCACCCGGCATAGCATACTTGTAGGTTTCCAAGGTAGGACGAGGATCTCGAGTATTGTGAATGACCCAGAGGTCTTTCACCTTTCGTTGATCGGTGCGCGTTAGGATAAATTGCTTGCTATCAGCACTCCAAAGCACTGGGGCACGCTTCCGATCATTTTTCTTTTTTTCCACCTCCACATTGTCATCCCCACGATCTCCCCAACCATATTCATAATCTGCCACCCCATCGGTAGTTAGTGCTTGTTCCACCAAGGTAGTATCTTTCAAATCCTTGACAGCCTTTAGGAAATTGGCTTTGTCCATCCAATACAAGTTGAAATTTTTCACATACACCACCTTGGAGGAGTCGGGAGCGATATTGGCCCATGCAAGACGAGCAGGCTCCTTTATGGTTTCGATTTCTTTGAGTTGCTGGGAAATCAAATTGAATTGAAAGGTGTGCACCTTCTTCTCCAAAGAGTCTTTGGCATTCTTATTCTTTGCTTTGAGTTCAGCCCAATCCTTTTTGAGTACATCCGCAGTGCTTTTAACCGTAAATTGTAGCGTATTTTCATCACCGAGCAACTTCATGTTGTCCAATTTGAGGTGCTGTCCATCAAAGGGATCTTTGACCGCCCGAGTCAGCTCTGCCGCTAGTTTGTCTGTATCAAAAAGTGGAGACTTAGTTCGTCTCACCGGATCAACAAGCACCCATCTCTTCCCTTGGGAAGTTTCGTATTCGTACCAAAAGCGATCCGATTTTTTCATCCAATGCGGATCTACGCTGGTCGAAAAAATCATTTTCTTCAATTTATCGGGCGAAAAACGAGCGGCTAACTCGTAATTCCCTTTGGAAGAAGGTTGTTGAGCAAAACTTGAAAATGCAAGGAGCAAGCAACTTAGGAGAAAGGTAATTTTTTTCATGGGTGAGAAAGAATTAGAACTACGAAACTAGGGATTGGACCGAAAGTACAATTCACCGCTTGCATAATTTCTTTACTTTATTTTTCGAAACCCAAGGAATGTAAAGGGAACTGCATGCTGATTTTTAATCTTTACTTAACCTTATTTTAATTTTTAAGGAATAAAATTTCGTTAAAAACACAAAAGCATAATATCTCAAACACATTCAAGTGACGTATGCAAGTGAAATTGTGAAGCAAAACGACTTGTGTGAAGACTAACTACAAAACCATCATCGTTTCGGATGTTCATTTGGGCACCAAGGGCTCGAAATCCAAGGAAATCGCAAGATTCCTGAAGCAGTTCCACTGCGACAACCTCATCCTGAACGGCGACATCATCGATGGCTGGCAACTGAAAAAGTCGGGTTGTTGGAAGCGAAAACACACCCGATTCTTCAACCGCGTACTGAAGATGATGGAAAGCCAATCCACTAACGTGTATTACTTACGTGGAAATCACGATGATTTTTTAGATCAAATCCTTCCACTTCAAATCGGTAGACTGCAAATTCTTGCAGACATGACCTACGCAAGTAATGGTAAAACCTACTTCATTACCCATGGAGATGTCTTTGACAGCATTACCACTAACCTCCGTTGGATTGCTTACTTAGGGGATGTAGGCTACACATTTTTGCTTTGGCTCAACCGCGTAGTCAACTACTACCGTTACAAAAAGGGACTTCCTTATTTCTCGCTTTCCCAATTTGTCAAAGGGAAAGTCAAACAAGCCGTATCCTATGTAGACGATTACGAAACCGAACTCGCCAAAATGGCCAAGGCAAAGGGCTGTGACGGCATCATCTGCGGACACATTCACAAAGCAGAAAACCGCATGATTGATGGCATCCACTACCTCAACTCAGGGGATTGGGTGGAGACCATGAGTGCCTTGACAGAAGACCACGAAGGCAACTGGGAACTGATCTACTTCAACCAGATAGATTTCAAGAAAATGGATACGCATCAAGGGATCTCTATTCCATCACGAATGAAAGACTTGCCCGAAATAGAACTTCCTAGAGTAGCCTTCACTGGCCTACAGGCTGATGAGTTCCAAACTCCAGGTATTCAACGCTAAACCATGCGGTTTTTATTTTTAATTCAAGGAGAAGGAAGAGGACACCTGACACAGGCGCTCTCCTTTGCGGCATTACTTAAAAAAGAACAGCATGAATTGGTGGGTGTCTTGGTAGGAAAAAGCCCTAGACGACAAGTTCCCGATTTCTTTCTCCAAAAAATTGGAGTGGCAGTCACGCCGGTAGAAAGTCCCAACTTTGAAACCGACGGATTGGAAAAGAAGATCCTGCTTGGAAAAACCATTCGAAAAAGTCTAGCTAAGTTTCCCGCCTATTGGACTAGCCTACAAAAAATCCATGCATTGGTACAAGAAACGCAACCCGAGGTCGTGGTTAATTTCTACGAACCACTTGCAGGGCTTTACAACTTACTTTTTGCACCCAAAATAGCATTCTGGGCTATTGGGCACCAATACCTGGAGGGACATCCTGAATTTACCTTTGCTCCAAACCGAGGCTTGGAAAAGTTTCTCTTTCGCATCCATACTCGACTTACTGCCTGGGGTGCAACGGAGCGGTTGGCACTGTCCTTTTTACCGAAGAAAGATTGTATAGGGGTTCAGGTTGTTCCGCCTTTACTTCGGCAAGAGGTAAAAAAACTGACCGCTTCTCAGGGAGATTTCTACCTAACCTACATGGTCAATCCAGGCTATGCAGAGGAAGTGCTAACTTTTGCGAGAAATAACCCGGAAGTCCACATCAAGGCCTTTTGGGATAAGAAGGGTGGAGCAGAAAGTGAATATCCGCTTCCCAACCTGAGTTTTCACCAAGTTAATGATCAGAAATTTTTGGAGGCCATGGCCGCATGCAAAGGGCTACTCTGTACGGCAGGTTTTGAATCGGTTTGTGAAGCGATGTACTTAGGCAAACCCGTGGTGATGGTACCTATAGCAGGTCAGTACGAACAGGCCTGCAATGCCCTAGATGGCGAACAATCGGGGGCAGGAAAAAAGGCGGATTTCTTTGATTTTGAACTACTCACTAGCCTACCCTTACCAGACGCAAGCCATACAAAAGACTACCAAGAATGGGCTGAAAGTTGGCCTGTGGCATTCCGGAAACTTGTACACAAACTGGAATCAGAACCAAAAAAAGGCAGCCCTGAATTTGTGTATGTTAGCAGTTGAGACTTTTTCTTTCCTCCGGAGTTAAATCCTCCGCTTTCTTGTAAATGGTTTTTCCGCCGACCTCAAGTTGGACAAAAGGAAAGGACGCTCGCTTAATTTTGGTCCGCTCCTCTAGCGTCATTTGGGTGTAGAGCTGATCCAATGCAGCTGCCTCCAAGCGTAGCGCCTCGATTTCTTGATCGGTGAAAACTGAAAACTTTCGATTAGCAAAAACTTTCACCTGGTACTTTCCATACAAGTGGCTGTATCTTGCCACCAAATCTGTAGGGTTTGCTTTGGATTCATCTCCCTGACTCGCAAAATTCACCGGCGCAATTTGAGACATGGATGCGGATCCTGGTTTAGAATGATTTTCCGCTTGCTCCTCAGTCAAAATCTGGCTTCCCCCGAAATAAATTCCTGCAAAAAGAACTAGTGATGAAAAAACCAGGGCAATTCTTGACTTCATGGGAAAAGGAGAGGAAGTTTTCATGGCAGTATCGGCGATAGGTTAGAATTAAAAATCTTAAACCAAAGGTAATTTTTTTTTATTCAGGTGGTTGTTAAAGTTTATGAAACTGAACAAAGAAAAAATCGAATTCAATCGGTTGATTTTTTAAAAAACTGGGAAAATATCAGTTTAAACCCTGTTTGGAGTAAATTCATGCACTTATCTTTTTACCAGGTACGAAAAATTTCCATGCGGCTTTCTGCGGTGAAAATGATAATTTCACCCCTCGCCCAACGAAGCACAAATTCATGTCTGCCGAATACACACGACTACAAGAAGATAAGGAGAATAAAAAGCATTGGAAGAAATGGGGGCCTTACCTCACGGATCGCCAATGGGGAACCGTGCGCGAAGATTACAGCCCTGATGGAGCGGCTTGGGAAAATGTGACCCATGACCATGCCCGATCCAAAGCCTACCGCTGGGGAGAAGAGGGCATTGCAGGCCTTTCCGACCATCGCCAAATTATTTGCATGGCTTGGGCCTTTTGGAACGGCAAAGATCCCTTTCTAAAAGAACGTTTTTTTGGATTGACCGGCAACCAGGGCAACCATGGGGAAGATGTGAAGGAAGTGTATTTCTATCAGGACTCTACGCCTACCCACAGCTACATGAAGATGCTGTACAAGTATCCTCAGGCAGAATTTCCCTACCAAAAATTGGTGGATGAAAATAAAAAGGCAAGCAAACTCGAAGACGAATACGAACTACTAGATACCGGTATTTTTGACGAAGACCGGTATTTTGACATCGTCATTGAATATGCCAAAGAGGATGCAGAGGATATTGTCGCTTCGGCAACCATCACCAACCGGGGCCCTGAAGAGGCCAAGCTCTGGGTTCTTCCAACGGTCTGGTTCCGGAAGTTTTGGTTTACCGGGCACGAACCTTTCATGCCTAAGATGACTCAGGTCAACGACAATTGCATCAAAGCATTTAACCCGAGGTCGGGCAATTATTTTTTCAGTTTCTCTGATCACAAAGAATTGGTGTTTTGTGACAATGAAACGAACCGCGAACGACTTTATGGCATTCCAAACGAGCGAAAATCCACCAAGGACGCCATTAACGATTACTTGCTAAACGGGGACAATTCCAGACTCAATTCGGGTACAGGAACGAAAGTAGCAGCAATCCATGAATTAAGCATTCCCGCTGGCGGACAGGCCACAGTTCAGTTTCGCATGCATCGACATCCTGATCAACATGTGCAAGGAGCGATGCCTGAAATCTTAGCGAAGCGCAAAAAAGAAGCCGATGAATTCTACGAAGAACTTCAAGAAAAAGTAGTAGACCAGGAACATCAGCAGATTCAACGCCAAGCGTATGCCGGTTTGCTCTGGTCCAAACAGTTTTACTACTACGATGTCAACCGCTGGCTAGAAGGTGATCCAGGTCGCTACCAGCCTCCACAAGAGCGTAAAAAAGGTAGAAATCACAGTTGGACACACCTCCAGAATTTTGACATCATCTCCATGCCGGACAAGTGGGAGTACCCCTGGTATGCTGCCTGGGACCTTGCCTTCCACTGCATTCCTTTGGCCCGATTGGATGCAGAATTTGCCAAAAACCAACTTCTCCTTCTACTCAACGAGTGGTACATGCATCCCAACGGGCAAATTCCGGCCTACGAATGGAATTTTTCCGATGTAAATCCTCCAGTACATGCTTATGCGGTTCAGCGGGTATACCAAATTGACAAGAAGTTAAACGGAGGCAAAGGCGATCAGCAATTCTTGGAGCGAGCCATGCACAAACTCATGCTCAACTTCACCTGGTGGGTCAATCGTAAGGATTCGGAAGGCAACAATATCTTTGAAGGAGGCTTCCTGGGACTAGATAACATTTCTTTGTTTGACCGAAACCACGCTCAATATTACCAAGGCAAACTGGAACAAGCGGATGGCACCTCCTGGATGGCTATGTTCTCTCTGAACATGCTCAGAATTGCGCTTGACCTCTGTGAACACAATACAGTCTACCAGTTTAGCGCCACCAAATTCCTAGAGCACTTCCTCTACATCGCTGGAGCCATGAATACGATCTCTTCCGAACAAATTTCGCTTTGGGATGATGAAGACAATTTCTTTTACGACGTTTTCCATTACCAGGGGAAAGATCCTAAAAAATTAAAGGTCCGATCCATTGTCGGACTCATCCCCCTGTTCGCCGTGGAACCTATTCGCGAAGAACTCTTCGATTCCCTTCCGGAATTCAAAAAGCGCCTTGATTTTATTCTCAAAGAGAAACCAAAACTGGCTGCTTTGGTATCCAGCTGGGTTCAACCTGGACATGGCAAACGGCGCTTATTCTCACTTCTCCGTGGTCACCGCATGAAAAGCGTGCTCCAACGCATGCTCAATGAAGCTGAATTTCTGAGTGATTACGGGATCCGCTCCCTGTCCAAGTACCACGAGGATCATCCCTACACCATGAAAATCAATGGGGATACGCTTTCCATTCGCTACACGCCTGGAGAAGCGGATACCCAAATGTTTGGTGGCAATTCAAATTGGAGAGGTCCTATTTGGTTTCCGATCAACTTTCTGATCATGGAGTCCTTGAAGAAATTTGACAGTTACTACGGCGAAGACCTTTCCATTGAATACCCTACCGGTTCGGGCAAATTCTTGACCATGGACATCATTGCCAAGGAACTTTCCCTTCGCTGCATTTCCCTATTTACGCGAGATAAAAATGGAAATCGTCCAATCTATGGCAAGCAAACCAAGTTTCAGCAGGATC
>JBANGF010000240.1:0-2518 GCA_037975655.1 Bacteroidota bacterium
CAGTGCGCTACTTGCTCCACCGCTGTATGCAGGCTTTTATCTAGTTGCCAATAAGATCAGTCGTGGGGAAACGGTGATTTATCCAGACTTTTTTGCTGGATTTCGATTTTGGATTCCATCGGCAGTTATTTCCTTGCTTACCCAAACCCTGATTGCTTTGGGATTGATTGCTTTGATTATCCCAGGAATTTACTTGGCGGTAGGTTACCTATTCGCCATTCCAATGGGGATTTTTGGAGGCATGGACCCTTGGGCATCCATGGAATGGAGCCGGAAGTTGATTACTCGGAATTGGTGGCGATTTTTTGGACTGCTACTGGTTTTAGTGGTCCTTAACGTCCTGGGGCTTTTGCTTGCGGGAATAGGTTTGCTGTTTACGATCCCCCTCACTTTTTTGGTGCTGTATGTGGTATTTGAAGAAATTACTCGCGAGGTATTCTCTGAGGAAGAATCTTCTGCTATTCATGAGTGAGGATCATCGCCTCCAAGCGGTTTCTGCATTTTTCTGTAAATTCATTCACTTCCTCCTTGGATAATTCAGTAGGAGGTAGGATGGGTTTGGAATAATACACCCTGATTATTCCTGGTTTGAGTAGCCAAGACCCCCTTTTCATCAAATTGTCCGCACCGATGACAGCCATCATGAGGATGGGAGTTTGGGTTTCAATTGCCAACCGAAAGGCCCCTTTCTGGAAGGGGAGGAGGGTTTGATCGGTATTGTTGCGTGTTCCCTCCGGTGCGACAACTACGGAAATGCCCTTTTTGAGTAGGGCCATCAGTTTCTCCAAACCTTTATGCCTAGATACGGGATTGCTTCGATCTACCCACACGGCCAGTTTGCCAACCACAGTTGCAAAAATCGGAATTCTGGACAGTTCTTTTTTCCCGATGGCACGTACCCGATGCGGGACTACCATGGGGATTAAGGGTGCATCGAGGTTGGACCGGTGGTTAAATATATAAATGTAAGATTGCTTTAGATCAATGTGCTCTTGTCCATGCACTTCGTAGCGAATCCCTGTAAGGAAAGACCAGGCACCTACCCAAAAACGAATAAATACAAAGGAAATAACATCTCCGCGGGGATGAATCAGTAAGGGAATAAGGATAAATAGGCCCACAAGCAGCATGAGCACAAAAAACAGGAGTGCTGCATAGGCGGTATAGATCCATTGAAAAAACTTGAACATTGGAAATTCTTTGTTAGATTTGGGTTCGTAAAAAATCTTTCACTCTTTGCTTGCAAGCCCCGATTTTGTGTCGGGGCTTATTTTTTAAACTCAATTTTAGGAGGTATTGCGTTAATTTCCAAGATACACGTGGCTTCGGGCCTGTACTAATTTTCTTCTGGATTTATTTTCAATTCAAGAAAACCCTTACCTTTGCAGTCCATTCGAGTGAATGGGGCGTTTTGGAAGTTCCTTACGCTAAGTTTTAACCCAAAAACTGCTTCCTCATGACTCTAGGGAAGCGGGTCAATCAGAGTTGTTTTATTATGTCTAGTACAAAAGAGTTTAACTGGGACGATTTCGGCACCAAAGGTTTCGGAGAAGGCTATTCCAAAGAGCAACGCGCTCAAATGGAAGCCATGTATGCGGGTACTTTGAGTGAGATCACGGAGAAAGAAGTGATCAAAGGAGTTGTAGTAGGAGTAAATGACAAGGATGTAATCATCAACATCGGGTTCAAATCAGATGGTCTAGTGCCACTTTCTGAATTCCGTGACGTGGCCGGTATCAAAGTTGGCGACGAAGTAGATGTATTCATCGAGGAGCAGGAAAATGCTTTGGGTCAGTTGATTCTTTCCCGTAAGAAGGCTAAAATCGTTCGTGCATGGCATGACATTGAGGCGGCCTTGGAACATGATAGTGTCATCGAGGGTCTAGTGAAGCGAAGAACCAAGGGTGGTTTGATTGTAGATATCTACGGTGTAGAAGCCTTCTTGCCAGGTTCTCAAATCGACGTGAAGCCTATCCGTGATTTCGATATCTATGTAGGTAAGAAAATGGAAGTGAAGGTGGTTAAAATCAACCACACCAACGATAACGTAGTTGTTTCTCACAAAGTATTGATCGAGAAAGATCTAGAAAAGCAAAAAGCAGAGATCCTCAACAACCTAGAGAAAGGTCAGGTATTGGAAGGGGTGATCAAAAACATGACCAACTTCGGTGTATTCATCGATTTGGGAGGTGTAGATGGTCTACTTCACATCACCGATATTTCTTGGGGCCGTATCAACCATCCAGAAGAAGTATTGCAGCTTGACCAGAAGGTTCAGGTGGTGGTACTTGACTTCGATGATGACAAGCGAAGAATTTCTTTGGGCATGAAGCAATTGAGCTCTCATCCTTGGGATTCCTTGGCTTCAAGCCTTGAGGTTGGTTCTCGAGTAAAAGGCAAGATTGTCAACGTTGCAGATTACGGTGCATTCTTGGAGTTGGCTCCAGGTGTGGAAGGTTTGATCCACGTATCTGAAATGAGCTGGTCTCAGCACTTGAGAAACCCTGCTGACTTTGTA
>JBANGF010000259.1:0-4942 GCA_037975655.1 Bacteroidota bacterium
GGAACTTTCATCGGAGAGGATATCCGTTTGGATCCCATTCTACTCAATAAAGACACCAAAATAGCGGACCTGCTCACCTTCTACATGGGAAAAAATACCCCAGATCGACAGGTTTTTATCATTGATAATCTGCGCGTGGAGAAGGATTTGGCCCTGGACGACCCCAAAACTGAACTAGAAGAAGTGGATGCTGAGGTAGATGCCTAAGTTTCCTGTTAATACCCCAATCCATATTCCTTAACCTTTGGATTACCCACATGAGTGACGATACCCCAATTTCTGAAAATACCGACAGCAGTTTGCACGGTTCCGTACCCGTAACTGGAATGTACAAGGACTGGTTCCTTGATTATGCATCCTATGTGATTTTGGAACGGGCTGTGCCTGCTATAGAAGATGGTTTAAAGCCAGTACAACGCCGTATCCTGCATGCGATGAAGGAAATGGATGATGGCCGATTCAACAAAGTGGCCAACATCATTGGTCAGTCCATGCAGTACCACCCACATGGAGATGCATCGATTGGGGATGCGATTGTCAATATGGGGCAAAAGGACCTCCTGATTGAGACTCAAGGGAATTGGGGCGATGTACGGACTGGGGATGGAGCTGCTGCTGCCCGATACATTGAAGCGCGATTATCCAAGTTTGCCCTAGATGTCGTCTTTAATGCGCAGACCACAGAATGGCAATTATCTTACGATGGTCGAAAGCGTGAGCCGGTAACCCTACCTGTTAAGTTTCCGTTGCTTTTGGCGCAAGGGGTGGAAGGTATTGCTGTGGGATTGTCTACCAAAATTTTGCCCCACAACTTTAGAGAATTGATTGAAGCTTCCATTGAAATCCTTCGTGGCCACTCTCCACAGGTACTTCCTGATTTCCTCACCGGTGGATTGGCGGACTTTTCGGATTACCAAGAAGGCTTGAGAGGTGGAAAGATAAAGGTTAGAGCAAGAATTGAAGAGGACGCAAATAAAACCTTGCTAATCAAGGAAATACCTTTTGGAACAACAACGGATTCCTTGATTGATTCCATTTTGAAGGCCAACGACAAGGGCAAGATTAAGATTAAAAAGGTGGTAGATAATACTGCCAAGGATGTAGAAATTCAGATTCAATTGGCACCTGGGGTTTCCCCAGATGTGACCATTGATGCCTTGTATGCCTTTACGGATTGTGAGGTATCTATATCACCGAATGCCTGCGTCATTATTGATGAGAAGCCTGTTTTCTTAACAGTCAACCAAATTTTAAAGTACAATACTACCCAAACGAAGGAATTGCTTCGTAAGGAGCTGGAAATTCGGAAGGGGGAGCTTTTGGAAAAACTTTTATTCTCCTCCTTGGAGAAAATTTTTATCGAAAATCGAATCTACCGAGACATAGAGGAGTGTACCACTTGGGACGCAGTATTGGAGGCTATTGATAGGGGATTGGATCCTTACAAACCTGATTTTTACCGTACAATCGTACAGGAAGACTTGATTCGCTTGACTGAAATTAAAATTAAGCGAATATCCAAGTTTGATGCATTCAAAGCGGATGAGTTGATGAAGCGGCTACAGGATGAATTGAAGCAGGTGAATTACAATTTGAAGCACTTAACCGATTTCGCCATTGCGTATTACCAAAATTTGCTAGATAAGTATGGCAAGGGAAGGGAACGAAAAACTGAGATTCGGGCATTTGATACCATCCAGGCTGCTGTAGTGGCAGCCAACAATGCTAAGCTTTATGTAAATCGTGAAGACGGCTTTGTGGGCTACGGACTTAAAAAAGATGAGTACGTCTGTGAATGCTCCGATTTAGATGACATCATTGCTATCCGTCGTGATGGAAAGCTGGTGGTTTCCAAAATCCAGGAAAAGCTATTCATGGGCAAGGATATCGTCTATGTGGGTGTATTTCGAAAGAATGACGAACGCATGACTTACAACTTCATCTATTTGGATGGAGTATCTGGAAGGGCCATGGTCAAACGCTTTCAAGTAGGTGGAGTGACCCGTGATAAAGAATATGAACTGACTAAGGGTACCAAAGGATCTAAGCTCTTGTACCTAACTGCAAATCCCAATGGGGAAGCAGAAGTGGTGACGGTGTACCTGACTCAAGGTGCTAAGGCTCGAGTAAAGGTATTTGATTTTGATTTTGCAGAGATTGAAATCAAAGGCCGTTCTGCGGGTGGAAATATATTGACCAGATACCCTGTTCGTAAGGTTCAATTTAAGATGGAAGGAAAATCCACCTTAGGCGGAATCAACATTTATTACGATGCTTCTGTGGGTCGACTTAATACCGATTCTAGAGGTAAGCAAATTGGAAATTTCTTAGGTGACGATAAAATCCTGGTGTGTTACAAAAATGGGGATTACGAATTGACCAGTTTTGAATTGACCAATCGCTACGAACCTACAGACGTAATTCTGATTCAAAAATTTGATCCTCAGAAAGTAATTGGAGCAGTCTATTTTGATGGGGCAACAAAGGGTTTTTTTGTAAAACGCTTTTTGATTGAGACCACGACTATCAATAAGCGCTTTAATTTCATTACAGAACACAAGCAATCCTACCTTAAGTTGGTTACCACAGATGCGCAAGCACAGGTTTCCGTGACACTGATCAAAGGCAAAGTCGAAGAGCAAATGGATTATGATTTGGAAATGTTGATCGATGTGAAAGGTTGGAAAGCAATCGGAAATAAGTTGAGTACCCATGAGGTAAAAGACCTGCATTTGATAGAATCCGAGCAAGTTGCTGAATCGATGGCAGCTGAAGATGTCGAAGAGGAATCCTCTTCTGAGGAACTTCTGGAAGATGCAGGGGAAGATTTGGAAGTAGGAAGGACCCTTACGCTTACCCCAAAGAAGGGGGAGGATGAGCAATTGGGTCTATTTTAATCAACTAGCACCTTAATGAATCAGCAGGAAGGCTTCTTTTCCTTAGGGGACCCTGAATTAATAGCCTATTTGGGGCAATACATTACGGCGCACAAAAAGTCCGCAATTGAACGCGTGCTAGCGCAACGTACCCGATTTTTTACAGTGGTGCTTGAAGATATTTTCAAACCACACAATGCTAGTGCGGTTCTTCGGACTTGTGACTGTTTTGGGATCCAGGATATACATTTGATTGAAAAGACGGATACCTACAAGATAAATCCGTTTGTAACTAGAGGAGCATCTCAATGGGTAGATCTACATAAGTATTTTACTCCTAATGGATCTGCAGTGGACCAGTGCTTTAACCGATTGCGATCTGAAGGCTATGCAATTTATGGTACAAGTCCTGCACCAGATTCCATGTCTATTCATGACTTGCCCATAAATCCCAATCAAAAGGTATCCCTTGTGTTTGGCAACGAGCACGAAGGGATCAGTGAAGAAGTGAAATCCAAAGTAGACGGCCTTGTGCATATCCCGATGAGAGGATTTACGGAGAGTTTCAACATTTCAGTTTCCGCCTCCATTTTTCTCTATGAATTGATGAAGCGTGCTAATCAAATGGAAATTCCTAATTTTCATCTTTCCAATCAGGATCGTGCTGAACTTCGCTTGCGATGGTACAAGGACATTGTGCCACATGCTGACATCCATGAAAGGCATTTTCGGCTGCAAACCCAAAATTTGTAAGGCTGATTCCTTCAAATTCAGGGGTTTAACTTTCCTTCTCAGATAAAAAAACGTAGTTTAGGTTCACGTTTTTCAATCCAAATCTATGCGAAAAGGGCTTCTAATTTTCTTGGGAATTGTACTTGTAGTACTCCTTGCAATCCTTGTTTATGCAGGATATCAATTTCGAGATCGGCATTCAGACTACCAAACGGATATTTCTTTATACAGTCCAGCGGCTACAGTTCAAGCGGGATTTTCAAAAGTGGACCTCACTCCAACCGATTTTGAAACTTGGGAAGACGTGGATGGAGATTCGAAGTACGATCCAGAAAAGGGAGATCGCTTCATCGATGCCAATGGGAATGGGGAGTTTGATGCCGTTTGGCTTGCAGGCTTTCATAATTCAAGACCTGCGCAAAGTGTATTGGACAAACTTTGGGCAAGGGCCATGGTGCTCGAGTCTGGAGATGTTTCCCTAGCCCTTTGCGTGATTGACATGATTGGGTTTGGAAACGATGAGGTGATTGCTACGCGTAAATTGATTCAAGAAAAGTATCCCGAATTAGATTATGTGGTCATTTCCAGTACCCACGTGCATTCCGCACCAGACTTGATGGGCATGTGGGGTCCTTCAGAGTACGTAAGGGGAGTCAATTCGGATTACATGACCGCTGTTCAAGAAGGAATTGCGAAGGCAGTAGGAGAGGCTTATACCTCAAGAAAGCCAGCACATTTTAAATTTGCCCAGGAACCAGAGCGACTGAAAGAGTTGGTTGGCGATACGCGACCCCCCTTTGTATCGGATGCGGGCTTGCAATTGATGCAGGTTCTCGATGCACAAACGGGCTCTACGCTAGGCACTATCTTGAATTGGGGCAATCATCCTGAGACCCTCTGGCTTGAAAATATACAAATCAGTTCTGATTTTGCCGATCCTTGGCGGAATTTCGTCGAGGAGGGGATATCTGTTTCGGATAGCTTGAACGAACCAGGTGTGGGCGGTGTGGCTATATTTTTAAATGGAGCGGTAGGAGGATTGATGACTACACATCCAGACCTCGCAATCAAGGATCCTTACACGGGTGTCAGTTACCAAAAGCAAGCACCAGATAAACTTCTTGCGCAAGGGAAAGCCTTGGCTAAAATCACTTTGGAAACGCTGCGTGACTCCAATTTGGTAGTTCATTCTTCCTTAGATTTAGGAATAAGAGCCAAATCTATTTCCCTTCAAATGGATAATTCCCTTTTCCAATTGGCAGCATTCATAGGAATTTTTGATCGTGGTTTTGTGGGATGGAAACAAATTCGATCCGAGGTTGCCAGTTGGCAGT
>JBANGF010000285.1:0-2682 GCA_037975655.1 Bacteroidota bacterium
TAATGTAAAAGACATTGATCCTTCATTTTCCTTAGGAGAGCGGGCACGAGTTCGACAAGAAACCATAGATCGATTGACTTCAGAGGGTTGTTTTGGAAAAAATGCCAGCCTTCCTCTCCCAGCAGTCATCCAACGCTTCGCTATTATTTCCAGTCCCACTGCTGCAGGATATGGTGATTTTGTCAATCAACTTGAAAATAACCCCCAAGGATACCGACTATACCACAAGCTTTTCCCCTCTTTGATGCAAGGAAATGAAGCGGTAGACAGTTTACTTTCTGCCTTTGATCAAGTGGAAAAAGCAGCTCAGCGCTTGCAACTCGAAGGGGTAGTTCTTATTCGAGGAGGAGGGGCACAATTGGATTTAGATTGCTTCGATGACTATCGCTTAGGTGTAAGAATTGCCAATTTTCCCCTACCTGTATTTACAGGAATTGTCCACGAAAGGGATGAAACCATAGCCGATCTATTGGCTCATACGCGTCTCAAAACCCCCACAGCAGTAGCAGAATTTATGCTTTCTAGTTTTAGGGAATTTGAAGAATTGGTAAATACTTGTTCTCAAAGATTGGATTGGATTACCCGTGGGAGATTTAAAGAGGAAGAGGGTAAAATTCAGGAATATGCTCTTCAACTCAAGGGATTCACAAAAATGTGGATCTCCAAAGAAAGGGATGTGCTGATGGTATACCCTTCTCGATTGCTTCAAGCAGGAAAAAATTTACTCAAGGTTGAAAAAAATAGTCAAGCCCAATTAGAAGTCCTCCTAAAAAAGGAGGTTTCTCAGGTACTCGATGCTCAACACGAGCGGGTAGTACAACTGGAATATAGGTGTAATCAGGCAGATCCAGCGACCGTACTTAGAAAGGGATATACACGAAGTGAAATCAAGGGCAAACCCATTCAGGAGCATACCGTACAGGTGGGAGAAAGCATGACTACATACACCTATCAACAAAAAATTAGCAGTACCATCACAAGCATAGAGAAAAAATGAAAGAATACACCTACACCCAAGCCATGCAGCGCTTGGAAGCAATATTGGCACAACTTGAAGAAGGATCGGCATCCATCGATACCTTATCAGAACTGGTAAAAGAAGCTGCTACCTTGGTCACCTTTTGCAAGACAAAATTAAAAACTACCGAAGAAGAAATTCAGCGTGCGTTTGATGCAAATTGAGGCCTAGGTAAAGAAACCGAATAAAAAGTTAAGAATTAGTCCTACACCGAAGCAGCCCCTTCAATAACCTGCAAAAATTTTCTTGGGATAGTTACTAGCATGTTTTGGTAAATCCCTGGAATTCGAATCAAAAAATAATCCTTATTTCCTTTTTCTATGCACTCCCCCACCATGTCTTGAAGGGACCCTCCAATGACTTTTACTTTTTCTCCTGGGGCAATTTCAGAACCATCCGTTTCTATGGCTACTCCCGTAGCCACTACACGTTGTATGATTTCTACATCCTCTTCGCGGATGGTCGCTGGCACCCCAGAAAAATTTACAAACTTCACTGCACCAGGCACTTGAAGGCAATTCCATAAATTATTGCGATGTGTTTTTACAAAAACATAACCGTTGAATAAGGCTTTTTGAACCTTCTTTTTACGATCAGACCACTGTCTTAGCTCTTCCACTAAGGGTAAGAAAACTTCAATCCCTCCTTGCTTCAATCGATCGGCAACTTTTTTCTCTGCTCGGGAAGTGGTGTACATCACGTACCAGTGTAATTCTTGCATGCGTAGGTAGAAATGAGCCAGCAAATCTAAAAAAACATCCTCGTTTACACACTAAAAATAAAAAACCCCTGAAACATCGTTCCAGGGGTTTAATCAAAAAAACCACCAACCTTATCAGTAATGCTTATTGCCCTCGGAGCTTAATGGTAAGCTTATCGGTGAGCAAATACATGACTGGTACTAGTACTAACGTAATAAGTGTAGCAAAGGTTAACCCAAAAATTACCGTCCAAGCCATAGGCCCCCAGAAGGCAGCATTATCTCCACCAACGTAGAATTGAGGGTCAAATTCACTCAATAAAGTGGCAAAATTAATGTTCATTCCTATGGCCAAGGGAATCAATCCCAAGACGGTAGTGATGGCAGTCAACAACACGGGACGCAGACGGGTCTTGCCTGCTTCAACAATACTTTCAAATAAAGCTTGAATGGGAAGACCTTCGCCTTTTTCAAGGCCTAGTTCCTCTTTTTTCCTCACCCTCACCAAATCTGTATAATCTATCAGTACGATGGCATTGTTGACCACCACCCCAGCCAAGGAAATAATCCCTATCCCGGTCATAATCACCACAAAATCCATATTGAAAATAACTAGTCCCAAAAAGACCCCAATGGTACTGAAGAGAACTGAAGTCATGATGATAAAGGGACTGACTACGGAATTAAATTGAGCCACAATAATCAGGAAGATCAGCGCTATGGCAATACCAAGGGCTCGCAACAAAAAAGCCTGTGATTTGGCTTGCTCTTCCTGCTCTCCTGTATATTTGATGGTAATTCCCTCGGGTATGGTGTAGCCCGCCATAAGTTCCTGGATTTGATTATTGATTTCAGTTGGATTATAGCCTTCCAAGACATTGGAAAATATACTGATTGCCTTTTCACTATCCTTTCTCTTCACCGATCCATAGGTAGATCCGTACCGAATATCTGCGACGGAAGA
>JBANGF010000301.1:0-3162 GCA_037975655.1 Bacteroidota bacterium
CCATCCTGGCAAATACCTAGTGGCTTGGCATCCTAAGTCTAGTACAGAGAATGAACGTACCTCTATGGTGCTTCGTGATGCCAAGGGAAATACCCTAATGATCCGCCAAATTGCAGGGGCCTTGGCCCGACGGATCAAGTGGTATGTGGACAAAGGGTCTGCACTACAGCAAGGGGAAGAGTTTGGCTTTATCAAATTCGGTTCCCGAGTGGACCTATATCTTCCGCTCGATGCAGAGATCCTCTGTCAACTTGATCAAGTGACCAAAGGTGGACGGACGCCAATCGCACGGTTAAAGAGCTAATTTTTTGTCAACGGTCCACGGACCACGGTAGTAAAGTAGCAAGTCGCAAGTAACAAGATTGTACCAAGAACCAAGTACAAAGTAGGGGTTCGTGTTCTGAAAAAGATTATAGTACATTATAAAGCTAATTGTACTTGGTTCTGCAAGTAGGCTTCGTGAAATAATGCTGCGAATCCCTGTTTCTCCGAGCTTGCCTGCCTTCCGCAGGTAGGCGCATCGTATTTCTTTTCTTTGCGGCTTCGCGTCTTTGCGAGATTAAATAAGCGCGCAAAGGCGCTAAGACGCAAAGGGGAAAATTATATTTCCCTACTTTTTCCTTCGATATTCAGCGTTTAGCGGTCGACATTACCCGCGGCGGCGGGCAGGTAGACTTTATTCGTGGGGATACAAATTCTTATGATTCACGAATACCGTATTTCGTACTTCGTATTTCTACTTTGTACTTCGTACTTGGTACATTGTACAATTGTTTAAAAATCACTAAATCCCCTTCCAAGCCCGGGTCATTTCTTTTTTGCCTGGAGGGCCAGGCAAGGTTTCTACCTCTAATCCCAAATCTTTTAAATCCCGTTTCAATTGACCCATGGCACAGTAGGTAGTCAATACCCCGCCTGGCCGCATGGCATCTATCACAGGCGCCAAGGTCTTTTTTTGCCACAGTTCAGGCTGCTTGCTGGGTGCAAACGCGTCGTAAAATACCAGGTCTGCAGGATACAAATCGGCTTCTTCTAGTGTCGTGCAGTCCTTCTTGAAATTGAAATACTCGGAAACAGGCCCACCCTCGTTCCATGGGAGCTCGTGCAGCGCTTGAAAATACTTATGGTAATGCCAAATGCCATGGTCATGCTCGGTATAGTTGAGCTGGGAGTAGATTTCAGCAGACAGGGGAAAGGGTTCGATGCTATGGTAAAGCAAGGGAACTTGATTTTGTTCTGCCCATACCAAGGCGAGCCAGGCATTGAGTCCGGTGCCAAACCCTACTTCAAATACTCGGATGGGAAATTTGCGAGGATTCCGGTTCAGCCAAGCATCCAGTCCGTACAACATAAAAACGTGGATGGATTCCCGGTAAGCACCGTGAAAACTATGGAAAGTTTCTTGAAGCTCCTCGTGGTATAGCGAATGAGAACCGTCCTCGGTGGTGATGATTTTTACTTTGGGTTGACTCATGCTTTGTAAATCAATGCAGTGCAATAGGCGGATATGCCTTCTTCTCTTCCTACGAATCCCAAATGCTCAGAAGTAGTGGCTTTAATGGAAATCGCATCTTCGCTAATTTCCATTACTGCCGCAAGGCAAGCCTTCATGTCTGGGATGTGTGGGTTGAGCTTGGGAACTTGAAGGCAAACCGTGCTGTCTAAATTTCCGACTTCATAGCCTGCACCTCGAATCATCCCCATTACTTCTTTCAACAATAGTTTGCTATCGATTCCCTTGTATTTGGGGTCTTTATCTGAAAAATGATAGCCAATGTTACGCATATTGGCTGCGCCAAGTAGTGCGTCGCAGATCACGTGAATGAGCACATCCGCATCCGAATGGCCCACTGCACCTTTGGTGTGGGGAACGCGAATGCCTCCAAGCCAAAAATCATGGGTTTCACTCAACTGGTGTACGTAGTAGCCAAAGCCGATTCGAAATGGAGTCATGAGGTAGTCGATTGGTAATACAAAACGGATGCTTGATCTTCCTGCAGCAAGTGCTTGGCCCAAGCGGAAAGTTGCTCCACTTGGCAGGAAGCCTTTTGTTCAAATTCTTCCCAATATAAAGCAGGATCCCCTAAATGTGCATAGTAGGCCAAATTCATGGCTCTATTGAGCAGTTGAATTGATTCGTAAGTTTTCATGGCTTCGGACTGATTCTTGATTTTTTGAAGTGCAGATTCAGCGATTTTTTTTTGCAAAAACTCATTCAAAAGTGAGTCTAAAGCCTTTTCTGCGTCTTTCGCACCAATGCCTTCTTCCATCTTTCCTGAAAATACCAGTAGTCCTGGATCCACTGATCCCGTAATGTAGGCGCCCACCGAAGCAAAGATTTTTCCATTTTTCACCAATTGCTGTTCGAGAGGAGAAGATTTACCTCCGCCCAGTAAGTCGCTTAATAAATCTGCCTCCAAATACCCCTCGGATCCCTTGGCGGGCATTTTGTAAGCCTTGTAAAGCGCATCGGTTGGAACCTTGGCTTGAATGGTTAAGTTTCGCTTTTCTGTTTGCGTAGGTTCGGATGCGATCTGCGAAAACTTCCTGCTTCTGGAGGGAATGGGTCCAAACCATTTTTGTGCCAAGCGTGCCACTTCTTTTTGGGTAACATCCCCTGCTACCACTAGGATGGCATTTCCGGGATGGTAATGCTCCTGGTAAAATTCCCAGATCATGTCCCGAGTATAGCCTTCAATGTCTCCCAAATTTTCGCCAATGGTCGGCCAGCGGTAAGGATGGGTCGTGTATGCCAGTTTGCGTAAGTGATGCCAAACATCTCCGTATGGAGGGCTTAGGTAGCGTTGCTTGTATTCTTCAAGCACTACTTTTCGTTGGGTCTCGATCGTTTTCTCCGTAAGGCTGAGGTGAGCCATGCGGTCTGATTCCAACCAAAATGCCGTTTCCAGATTACTGGAAGGCAAGGTCATGTAGTAATTGGTGATGTCTGGGCTGGTGAAGGCATTGCAAGTGCCGCCTACACGCTCGAGTTCCCTATCAAATTCGGGAACGTGTGCTGAGCTCCCGAACATGAGGTGCTCGAAAAAGTGTGCTAACCCAGTTTTCCCGGGTTGCTCAAATCTTGACCCTACCTTGTAGAGCAAGTTGAACACTGCGATCTTGGAACTGGAATCCTCGTGAACGAGGACTTCTAGGCCGTTA
>JBANGF010000305.1:0-3810 GCA_037975655.1 Bacteroidota bacterium
GCATCCTGCACAGAAGAGGAAAATTTAGGTTCCATCGAGGCAGTTAACCTAGATGATGCATTGGCGATTGATCTTGCACAGACCTCAGGGCAACTTGCAAGCGGTACCAGTTTTGTGATTGCTGGTAATTCATTTCTTAATGGAAGTATTGGAGATATTCAAGCTAGAGTTGCAGAAACGGCTCATTCAGGAGTTCCTGCTGCAATAAATAAAGGGAAAGGTGGTCATAAAGGCATCCAAGATGGATTGAATTTATTGGCGCCAAACGATGAAATCTTAGCCATAATTGATGCGGAAAGTGCAGGAGATGTTCGAGGCTTCAGAATGTTTCGTTTTGGGGGTGCGGAAATCACGCATTACGATTCTACAGGAAAAACCATCCAATTGCCTGATTTCAGTTCTATCGATGGCCCGCATGGTGGCCATAGCGGCAATCAGTTTCCAGAGCTGGATTCCCTATTAAAGTTGATTGTCAAGTCTAAAATTGACTTTAAAACTGGAGTGACCATTACACGTCAAGATCAAGAAATCACTAGAGCGGGAGTGATCGTCATCGAACGCAAGAAGCAAGGTAATGTGCTTACCGAAGTCATAGATTTTCAAAACTATGTGGTGAATGGAATAAAAATTTCTGGTAAAAAAACTACCGTATCTGAATTTTCCAAAGAAACGGGTAAAGGTAGTGTCACTTCGAATGTAGCCAACGGAAAAATCACCTTTGCTTCTGGTGAAACTGCCACTTGGACTTCCACAAAATCAAGACAGTCAAACATTCAAAAGGCTGCTGGTTCAAAAAAACCAACCAGTGGAACCATCGTGATTCAGGTGAAAACAAGTATTGTCACTGCTTCTGGTGCAATTATTTATTCCCATGAAACTACCACACCCTTGAAAATCGATCTTTCTTGTGAAGGAAGACGCAGAGGCCCGATTTCAGGTAAAGTAGAAACTAAGTACCGTGAAAATACAATTTCTGTGGATTATGGCAATGGTGCTTGCGAAAATCAAACCATTACCATCACCATAAACGGGGAAACCAAGACAAAAACTATAGGAGGATAAACTTTCGGTATGCTTGGCTTAAAAACCGATCTGGGGTTGCCAGATCGGTTTTTTTGTTTTTGCTAGTTGATTTTCAATTCTACAAGAACGGGAAAGTGGTCTGAGGGGTATTTTTTGCCGTAGTTGTCCGTCAAGATGCCGTGACGAAGTACTTCGATCTTGCCCTGAACAAATACATGGTCAATAATTCCGTCGGGTAGTCGATCCCATTCGAAGGCGGTAAAGGTTCCTCTTGGGCCATAGGAGGGAAGTTTGGAAATCAACCGTGCATCCTTCCAGCTTTCTTGGGTAAGGATCACCTGGTAGGCGGGATTTTCGGGAGTCACATTGAAGTCACCCATCCAGATTACCGAGAGATTTTCCCGATTTAGTTCTTTAATTTTTGCCTGCACCAGCTTGCTGCTTTCCTCCCGGGCCTGCTGTCCGATATGGTCGTAGTGTACATTGAACACATAGAATCGCTCCCCTTCTGAAGAAACAAATTTTCCCCAGGTACAGACCCGATTTAAGGCAGCATCCCATCCCTTGCTGGGCAGGTTAGGTGTTGGGGAAAGCCAAAAAGTTCCTGATTCTTCCACTTGGTAGCGGCTGGGATCGTAGTGGATGGGTGAAAATTCGCCTTTGGAAAGTCCATCATCTCTTCCCACGCCAATGGAGGCAAAGCCTAGGCCTTCATTTAATTCGTTCAATTGATGCGCTAATACCTCTTGGGTGCCAATGATACCAATTTGGTGAAATTGAATCAGCTGCATGACTTGGGAAGCCCGATCTTTCCAAAGATTGCCCACATCGTTGGGATTATCCCATCGAATATTGAAGGTGGCAAGTCGGTGGGTTTGGGCAGAAACTAAGTCTGTCCTCAAGGCGAATAGAAAAAGGAAGAAAAGGAGGAATACCGTACGGGTAACTGACATAATTTGGAAACAAATTCGTGAATTGATGGCTTTCACTTAAAATTGCCTATTAATTTCATGAAATGAAAACGATTCAACCCAAAGACCTTTCGACTCCTGAGTTGCAAGCACTCTTGCAAGGTGCCGTGGCTCCTCGGCCCATTGCCTTCGTAAGTAGTATCAATAGGGCTGGAGCCGTTAATTTAAGCCCTTTTTCTTTTTTCAACCTATTTAGTGCCAATCCTCCCATCCTGGTTTTCTCTCCTTCCCGCAGAGTGCGTGATAAGAGTACCAAGCATACCTTGGAAAACGTTCTTGAGGTGCCCGAAGTAGTCATTCATGTAGTGGGACATAGTTTGGTGGAGCAAATGTCCCTCGCTAGTACAGAATATGCAAAAGGGGTCAATGAGTTTGTCAAGGCAGGATTGACCGAAGTTCCTTCCAATCTAGTGTCTCCACCTCGGGTGAAGGAAGCCCCCTTGGCTTTTGAGTGCCGTGTGAATCAGGTGATTTCTCTTGGGGAAGAAGGGGGCGCAGGCAACCTAGTCATCTGTGAGGTACTTCAAATCCACCTGGATGAACGGATTTTGGATGCTTCAGGGGCTATCGCTCCACTGAAGTTGGATCCAGTAGCCCGCTTGGGAGGAAATTGGTATACCAAAATCACTGCTGAATCTTTGTTTCAAATCCCCAAGCCATTGACTACCTTAGGAATTGGGGTAGATCAGATTCCGGAGGAAATTCGTTTCAGCCCTGTGCTTACAGGGAATAATTTAGGGCGATTGGGCAATGTGGAGCAACTTCCAAGTTCAGAAGAACTAGCCGCCTTTGGTCAAACCACTGAAATGTTGGAATTAAAAAAGCGGTTTCAACAGGATCCTGAATCTTGGATAGATCATCTGCATCGCTGGGCTCAAGAGGAATTGGAATCCGGTAACGTGGAGCTCGCTTGGAAAATACTCTTGCAAAAGTGAGGAACAAAAAAAAACTCAGCCCGAGAGCTGAGTTTTTCAATTATTTGATCACTAGATCTTGAGGCATCCTGACCTGCACGCCTTGGTAATTTTTGAGTTTTTGAATTTTTTGGTAGAGTGGGTACTGCTCTCCCAATTGGGTCTGAAGGATGCGGACTTGTACTTGATCGGAAAAGTTGAGCATCAATTCTTCAAACCAAGGTTTTTTCTCAGGGAAGTACACCACTCGGTAATCTTCTCCCGCTTTGATCTTTGCAGCAGCAATACTAACCGCTGTATCCAAGCCTCCCAAAACATCGACTAATCCACGTGCTTTGGCCTGTGTTCCTGTCCAAACTCTTCCAGAAGCTACTTTGCGAACGGAATCTGGGTGCATTCCTCTTCCTTCTGCTACTCGAGAAATGAAGGTCTCGTAACCATCTTCCACGCTGGATTGGATGATGGTTCGTTCTACTTCGGTCAAGGGTCTGGCCATATTTCCAAAATCCGAAAGCTCTCCTGTGGAGACCACATCCGTGGTCACTCCCAATTTGTCATTTACAAGTTCCTGCACATTGAATAGGATACCAAAAATACCAATGGATCCCGTGATCGTGTTGGGCTGTGCTACAATCGTATCGGCAGGTGCAGATATGTAATAGCCTCCTGAAGCGGCTACTTCACCCATGGACACAATAAGCGGCTTGGCCTTTTTGGCTTCAGCCATTTCTCTCCAAATTACTTCTGAAGCAAGGATAGATCCTCCTGGAGAATTCACACGCAAGACAATGGCTTTGATGTTCTCGTCTTTTCGCGCCTTCCGGATTTCTTTGGCAAACTTTTCAGAGCTGATGGCGCCTTCTACGTTTCCGTCAACAATCTCACCTTCGGCAAGGATTACT
>JBANGF010000318.1:0-10224 GCA_037975655.1 Bacteroidota bacterium
GTTGGTTTCATCGGCAGGGAATTCTTCCCGTTCCTTTTCCTTCCAAATGGAGCTATCTAGTTCCGGAAAAAAGGTATCACCCTCGGGGCTGGCTTCTACTTCCGTGATTTCCAGAACATCGCAGAGAGGTAGTGCTTCCTTGTAAATTTCACCCCCGCCAATCACAAATAATTTTTCCAGCTGACGCTTCGTGCAAAAAATAAGGGCTTCTTCTAACGAATGAAAGGCAAAGTGTCCCTCTGGGGCTTCAAATTCCGGGTTGCGGGTGATGATCAAATGCGTACGGTTGGGAAGCGGTCTGCCTAGGGATTCAAAGGTTTTGCGACCCATGAGCAAATAATGTCCTGTGGTCAGGTTTTTGAAGCGCTTGAGATCAGCGGATAGTTTCCAGATCAGCTGGTTGTCTTTCCCGATCACTCGGTTTTTTGCTTTTGCTACGAGAAGAATCAGTTTCACGAGTCGTGGTTTTGAGGTTTGCTTACCTGCTTTATTAAAGTTCTTGTTGATAAAACTTCCAAATGCACCAGGTGTTTATGGGAATTTATTCAGGTTGATCTCTTGGAAGTTAATCAGAGCTAAATGGTCATAGGAACTAACTTGTACCCTTCCATCCTCGGAGGAGTTCATCTACTTTCATGCGCTTTTTCCCTTCCAATTGCAGTTCCTGAATCACCAAGATGCCTTCCCCACATTGGAAATGCAGGTAGGTTTTGAAGTCTGAGGTCCATTCTCCTGGGGCTTTTCCTTCCAAACTCCCTTCCAAGGTCGTGGAGGTAAAGATTTTGCAAGTTTTTCCCTGGATTTCGGTCCAAGCTCCCGGATAAGGGGAGAGGCCTCTGATTAGGTTGTGAATGGAGGTAGCAGAAAAAGTCCAATCGATCTTGCCCGTTTCCTTAAAGATTTTCGGGGCTTTGTGGATAGCCAAGGCTTCGTCTTGAGGCAAAGGATGTATGTCCTTGGTGGCGATAGCAGCTACTGTACGAAGTACCAAGTCAGCACCTAGGCCCATCAATTTTTCATAGAGGCTTCCCAGGTTATCCTCCGGAAGAATGGCCACTTTTTCTTGAAAAAGGATATTTCCAGTATCAATTTCATGCTGCAAGAAGAAGGTAGTCACCCCTGTTTCCTGTTCACCTTGGATCAATGCCCAGTTGATAGGGGCAGCACCACGGAAATTGGGCAGGAGGGATGCATGCAAGTTGAAGGTGCCGAGAGGAGGCATACTCCATACGGCTTCCGGTAGCATGCGGAATGCAACGACGATTTGTAGGTCAGCCGCTAGTGCCTTCAATTCCTGTTGGAATTCGGGATCCTTCAAGTTGGTGGGCTGCAGGACAGGGATATCCAATCTTTCGGCGGCCTCCTTGACGGGGGATCCAATTAATTTTTGTCCTCGGCCTTGGGGCTTATCCGGAGCGGTGATCACGGCGATAATATTCCAACCCGTAGCGACCAATTTTTCAAGGGCAGGCACCGCAAACTCAGGTGTACCCATGTAGATAATGCGGAGGGATCGGTCAGGGGAGGTGGAATTCATGTGTTACTGAAATAAGGATAAATCAAATTTAGGGGTAAATCAAATACTTGCTTCGGAGGATTGCGTAATCTTGAAGCCCTTGCTGCCAAGTCGCCCGGATTTCTGCTTCTGTCTTTCCAGCCAAAATTTGTTTTTTGAGTTCGTCCGTACCCACTAGCGTATTGAAGTAGCTGTTGAAGAATTTGTCCTTCATTTCGGAGCGCTGGTAGGCTTCGAGCAAGTAGCTCAGTGTAAAGGGCTGGGCTAAGGATTCCATACGTAGGTCTCTACCATAGCACAACTTGTCTTGATGGGGAGGGGTTTTGGACATCCCCTCAATGGCTACTGGAGTAAAGGTGAAATCTCCAAATCGAGCATCGGGATATCCATACACTTGGAAAGGAAAATAGGTGCCGCGTCCCAAGGAAACTACCGTGCCTTCAAAGAGGCAGGTGCTGGGATACAGCCGAATCGAGAGTGCATTGGGTAGGTTGGGAGAGGGCTTTACAGGAAGTTCGTAGGCCATTCCATGGTTCCAATTGGCCACAGGAATGACGGTTAGGTCTACTTGTACGCCTCCTTTCAGCCATTTTTCTCCATTGATCATTTGGGCTAGTTCGCCGATGCTCAGCCCATGCACTAGCGGGATGGGATGCATGCCTACAAAAGATTCAAAGCCTTTTTTCAAGATGGGACCATCGATGTAGTTGCCGTTCGGATTGGGTCGATCCAGTAGGATCAATGGCTTGCCCTGCTCTGCACAAGCCTCCATCACGTAGTGGAGCGTACTGATGTAGGTAAAAAAACGCACCCCCACATCTTGTAGGTCAAAGACTAGGACATCGAGATCTTGGATTTGGGACGGACTGGGCTTTTTATTGGACCCATATAAGGATACGATGGGTAACCCTGTTTTGGTATCTACGGAGTTGTCTACCTTTTCCCCCGCATCGGCTGTTCCTCGAAACCCGTGTTCGGGCACGAAGACTTTGGTGACGTTCACCTTGTTTTCTAACAGGAAATCGACCAGATGCTTGGAATTGGATTGGGGGAGGATGCTGGTTTGGTTGCCCACTACGCCAACTTTTTTCCCTTGGAGTAGCGGCAGGTACAAATCTGCTTGTTCCGCAGCAGTGCGAATCTGTTGACTAAAGCCGGAGGTGCTCCAGCCCAGAAGGAGCCATGCGGTCAAAATATAGACCAAGGGTAAAATTTTCGCTTGCTTCATGCTAATTTGCGGAGAGTTGCAAACAAATTTAACCCAGTCCGTTGAACCTTTCCTATTTCCTCGCTAAAAGAATCAGTTTTCAGCATGCCGGTGGCTTTTCTGGAATCATCCACCGCATCGCGGTGGCGAGCCTAGCGGTGGGTTTGGGTGTAGCGATCCTATCCATTATGGTGCTCGGCGGCTTCCAAAAAACAGTTTCCAGCCGCGTATATGGGTTTACAGGGCACTTTCAAGTGCAAAAATTCCAAATGAGCAGTGCTTACGAGGAACAACCTTTTTCGCTGAATGCCGAATTTTTAAAGAAGCGAGGGCAATTTCCTTTCTTGACCAAAATCCAATCCTATGCACACAAGGCGGCTTTGCTGAAGGGTTCAGAAGAGGTGGAGGGAGTCTTGCTGAAGGGGGTTGGAAAAGATTTTGATAGCTTGGGATTTGCCCAATACCTGGTGGAAGGAAGGATGTTGCATCTCCCGGACTCTGGGGTGAGTAATGAAATTCTGATTTCCAAACTCGTTGCCAACAAGTTGCAAATCGCAGTTGGAGACAAGGTAACGCTATATTTTGTGCAGCAGCCCCCACGCTTTCGGCGCGTGACCGTGGTGGGTATTTTTGAGACGTATCTTGAAAATTTTGACGAACATATGGTGATTGGGGAGTTGCAGACCATCCGTAATTTGAATGGATGGACTGCAGACCAGGTAGGAGGCCTAGAATTGCATGTGGCTGATGCGTCCCAACTCGATACCTACGCTCCTTTGCTAGAGGATGAATTGGATTACGACCTGCGTTTGCTCGATAGCAGGGAGCGGTTCTTGGATATTTTTGATTGGCTGAAGTTGCTCGATACCAACGTAATCGTGTTTATCTCCCTAATTGGCTTTGTAGCTATTTTCAACATGGGAGCGATTTTGTTTCTTTTGATCATGGAGCGCACCCAGATGATTGGCTTACTCAAGGCGATGGGGGCCAAGAACTCTCAAATTCGATCCCTGTTTTTCTGGAATGGCATCCATATTCTGGGGAAAGGGCTGCTCTATGGCAATGCCTTTGCGCTGGTACTTGGGGCTTTGCAAACCTACTTTCAGCTTATTCCTTTAGATCCAGTGAGCTACTACATGAGTTACGTGCCGATTGATTGGAATTGGACGGCATTTCTCCTGCTCAATATCGGGGTGACGGTACTTACAGCGCTCGTATTGTGGATTCCCGTGCGGATTATTTCACGGGTAGACCCGATCAAATCAATTCGATTTGACTAATCGGTAGGGTTTAAACCAACTTTTTACCTTCATCCAAATCACCCCCAACACAGCCTCTTTGAAGATTTTCGGACTCATTTTGGATTGTCCACGTGTGCGGTCAGTAAAAATGATGGGTACTTCCACGAGTTTGAAACCCAGTTTCCAAGCGGTAAACTTCATTTCGATTTGGAAGGCATAGCCAATAAATTGGATGGCATCCAATTGGATACCTTCCAGTACTGAGCGGTGGTAGCATTTGAAACCTGCCGTAGCATCGTGGATGGGGAGGCCGGTTACAAAATTCACGTATTTGCTCGCAAAGTAGGACATCAGCACCCTTCCCATGGGCCAGTTGACCACGTTTACCCCAGTTACGTAGCGGGATCCGATGGCCAAATCGTAGTCTCGGTTTTTAATGCCTTGGTAGAGGCGGATCAGGTCCTTGGGATCGTGCGAAAAATCACAGTCCATCTCAAAAATAAAGTCGTAATCTCTTTCCAGTGCCCAGCGGAATCCAGCAATGTAGGCAGTACCCAAACCCAGTTTCCCTGCTCGTTCCATCAAATGAAGTCTGCCTTCAAATGAGTTCTGTATTGTTTTTACTACCCCTGCAGTTCCGTCTGGAGACCCGTCGTCAATGATGAGTAACTCAAAATTCCCCTCCAATTCCATCACGGTTTGCACCATGTCGCTGATATTTTCCAGCTCATTGTAGGTGGGAACGATGACGAGTTTGCGGTGGGACATAAATAAGATTAATCTTCAAAAATAAGGTTTCGGTTGGATTTTCCACGAACAGCCATCTTTAAAAAAAGGAAATGCTAGTTTTGCAGAAAAAAAGTATGCCTCTACACGTCGCCATAGCCAGTTATTACTCCACAGGAGCCTACGATGCCAATACCATTGACGAGGATGCCTTGTTGTCATCCATCTTGACTGAGATGAATATCACGCATCAGATCCATCCCTGGTCCGCTCCTGAGGTGGATTGGTCTGCATTTACCCATGTGCTAATCAAGTCGACTTGGGATTATTTTGATTTTTATCCCGAATTTTTGGTTTGGTTGGACACCTTGGAAAGGCTTGGCGTGCAGGTGTTGAATGAGGTGCCTACGCTACGTTGGAACTCCTCCAAAACCTACCTGATGGAAATTGAGTCCCAAGGATTCCCCTGTATCGCGGGAAAAATCCTTCCCAAAGGCAGTAAGCCAGTTTTGGATCAATTGCATGCCGAGTTGAACGCCGACAAATTGGTGGTCAAGCCGCTCGTCAGTGGGGGAGCAAAAAATACACTCAAAGTGGTGCGAGGCAACGAGCTTGGGTTGGAAGAAAAAATTCAAAATTTACTTCAGGAAGAAGATTTTTTGGTGCAGCCTTTTATTCTAGAAATTGAGCAAATTGGGGAGTATTCCCTTATTTTTTTCAATGAGGAGTTCTCTCATGCGGTACTCAAAACCCCTGCAGCTGCTGATTTTCGGGTGCAGCATTATTACGGAGGAACTATCCAAACCATCATACCTAGTGAACCCCTTCTCGCTTCGGCGCAGGCCTTGGTAGACCGCTTCGCCAAAAATACGCTCTATGCCCGGGTAGATGGAGTTGAGATCGATGGGGTTTTTCATTTGATGGAACTCGAGTTGATCGAGCCCTACCTGTTTCTGGGACTTTCCGACACGGCAATTCCCAATTACAAAGCCGCCTTGCGTAAGCGGCTATTGGCGGACTAAAAAAAAGGCCAAAATGAAATTTCATTCTGGCCTTTTAATTCAATTCAAAGTACTCCTTTGGTGCTGGGTAGCTGATTTAAGTTCCTTGGATCTCGTTGCACGGCCATTTTGATCGCTCGGGCTAAGCCTTTGAAGGTGGCTTCGATTTTGTGGTGTTCGTTGTCCCCCGTGATGCGGATGTTCAAGTTGCACTTCGCTGTATCCGAGAAGGATTTGAAGAAGTGGAAAAATAGCTCTGTAGGCATATCTCCCACTTTTTCTCGAGAAAAGCTTGCATCCCAGACACACCAAGGTCGCCCTCCAAAATCAATGGCTACCTGTGCCAAAGCATCATCCATGGGAAGCAAAAATCCATAGCGGTAGATCCCTTTTTTGTCACCCAAAGCCTTCGCATAGGCCTCGCCCAAGGCAAGTGCGGTATCTTCAATGGTGTGGTGTTCGTCGATATGAAGGTCTCCCTTCACTTGAATGGATAAATCCGTGCTTCCATGCTTCCCCAATTGCTCGAGCATGTGGTCAAAGAAATGCAGTCCAGTGGAAATGGAGCAGGCTCCAGAACCATCCAAATTCAATTCAATGGAAATGTCCGTTTCGGAGGTCTTTCGGTGTACGACCGCTTTTCGTGGAGGCAGTTTGAGGAAGGTGTAGATTTCGTCCCAGTCCTTGGTGGACAAAACTGCATCCCCCTGTTGGTCCCCATAGAAAATAGCCTTTGCACCTAGATTTTGTGCGAGTTGAATGTCTGTGATTCGATCTCCGATGACATAGGAATTGGCCAGGTCGTAGTCTTCTGAAAAATAGGCAGTGAGCATGCCAGTTCTCGGCTTGCGCGTGGGAGCCTGTTCGTGATCAAAGCTGCGGTCGATGTGGATGGCAGCAAAGTGTACGTTTTCCTGCTCCAAGGTTTTGAGCATTTTGTACTGTGCTGGCCAAAAATCCTTTTCTGGAAAGGAGTCTGTCCCCAACCCATCTTGGTTGGATACCAGAACCAGTTCGTAGTCACATTCCTCTGCTATTTTGCGAAGGCTGGAGATGGCCTTGGGAATAAATTCCAACTTCTCCAGGCTATCCACTTGAAAATCCGTAGGTGGCTCTTTGATAAGGGTGCCGTCTCGGTCTATAAAAAGGACTTTCTTTTTCATGAAATCAATGGGAAACAACTCAATGGATTGATTTAGGCTAGACATACTTTTTCCAAAGCCTGCAGTAGGGCAATGGATTCCGCTCGCGTACCTACTGTGATCCGCAGGCAACCAGCACAGTGCAGAACTGAGGAACGGTTACGGACTATAATTTTTTCTTTTACCAAGTCCTCGTACACCTGGTTTGGGTGCTCAAACTGGACCAAAAGAAAGTTGGCATCCGAGGGATGAACTCGCAGGATGTAGGGTAATTTTTCCAGTTCCTTCCGTAGAAATTCACGCTCCTCAAGGATCAGTTGAATAAACTCATCCACTTTTCCTTTGTTTTGAAGCGCTGAAAGGACAGTTTCCTGGGTCAATCCCGAGATATTGTAAGGAGGTTTGATTTGATTGAGTACTCGAATCAATTCTGGACTTGCAAAGGCCATACCCAGTCGAAGGGAGGCGAGTCCCCAGGCTTTGGACAAAGTTTGCATCACGAGTAAGTTGGGGTGCTGATCCAGAATAGAGATTAAGCTGGGTCCTTCGCTGAAATCGATGTAGGCTTCGTCCACCACCACAATCCCAGGGAAATTTTCTAGGAGGAAAAGGATATCCTCTCGCTTGACGGCATTGCCTGAGGGATTGTTTGGGGAGCAGATGAACAGTATTTTAGAATGTGCATCCGCTGCCGCCAAGATCTTTTCCGGCTCCAACTGGAAGTCAGGCATCAGGGGGACATTCCGGACTTCCACGCCATTGATGGCTGCACTGACTCCATACATCCCGTAAGTGGGAGGGAGCAGGATGACATTGTCCTGTCCTGGATTGCAGAATGCACGGAAAAGCAAATCGATGGCCTCATCCGATCCGTTTCCTAGAAAAATCTGTGCAGGACTAGCTCCTTTGATTTTGGCGATTTCTTGCTTTAAAGCAGCTTGGTAGGGATCCGGGTAGCGGTTAAAATCCTGCTTTGTGCTCGAACCAAATGGATTTTCGTTGGCATCCAAAAACACCCCTTCGGTACCACTGTACTCGTCTCGAGCAGAGGTGTAGGGTTGTAGCTGGCGCAGGTGAGGCCGAAGTAGGCTGGCGATGTCTATCCTCATTTTTTCATGCGTTTGAGGTGCGCGAGGCGAATGCTCACGGCTTGTTTGTGGGCATCCAATTGCTCATTGGTGGCCATGATCTCAACTGCTGGACCAAGTGCTTTCAGGCCTTTTGGGGTGATCTTCTGGTAGGTGATCTTTTTCACAAAGCTGTCCAAAGATACCCCACTGTAGTTGCGGGCATAGCCGGAGGTGGGAAGGGTATGGTTGGTGCCGGAGGCATAGTCTCCTGCTGCCTCTGGGCTGTAATTACCCAAAAATACCGAACCAGCCGAGTGGATTTGATTGGCCACTTCCTCCTCTTTTTTTACTGCCAAAATCAGGTGTTCGGGCGCGTATTCATTAATCAGGGCTATGGCTGTGGCTTGATCTTCTAGGATCACTGCACAGGAGTTGGCTAGGGCTTTTGCAGCTATCTCTTTGCGGGGGAGTGTTTCCAGTTGGCTATTGATTTCTGCCAATACTTTCTGGGCGAATTTTTCCGAAGGGCTGACTAGTACTACCTGAGAATCTACGCCATGCTCGGCTTGGGAGAGCAGGTCTGCCGCTACGAATGCAGGGATGGCCGTCTCGTCAGCATAAACCAACACTTCGGAAGGTCCTGCAGGCATGTCAATGGCAACGCCATATTTGGTGGCCTCTTGCTTGGCAGCAGTCACATATTGGTTGCCCGGCCCAAAAATCTTATCCACTTTGGGAACCGATTCTGTCCCGAAAGTCAGTGCTGCAATGGCCTGTGCTCCTCCAATTTTCACCACTTTCGTAATTCCGACCAACTGAGCAGTATACAGGATGGCGGGATGGATTTCTCCTTTGCGGTTCGTGGGCGTGCAAAGTACCACTTCACGGCAGCCTGCAAGTTGGGCTGGGATGCCTAGCATGAGCACCGTACTGAATAGGGGGGCAGTACCTCCAGGGATATACAAGCCCACGCGTTGGATGGGGACACTCTTTCTGCTGCAGGTGACTCCAGGCATCACTTCGAGTACCAGGTCGGGCGAGGCTTGAGCCGCATGGAATTTTTCAACATTAGATTTGGCTAGGCCAATCGCTTTAATAAGTTCGGGACTAAGTTGTGCCGCTGCAGCTTGAATCTCTTCCTGACTTGCAAGCAAGGAATCCAAGTGAACATGGTCGTATTCCTGGGCAAACTTGCGAAGGGCTTTGTCTCCCGTTCGAGCCACCTTTTCAAAGATAGGCTTGATGATTTTCTTAATTTTTTTGGTTTGCATCGCTGGACGAGCCAGGTGCTTTTGCCACTTCTCAGGGCTGGGGTTCACGAGTAGTTTCATCTGTTGAATTCTAGCATATCCTTAAATAACCATTTTTTCGATGGGGACGACCAAGATTCCCTCCGCACCGGCGGCGCGTAGTTCGTCCATATTTTCCCAAAACTGATCTTCACTCAACACTGAATGCACCGAGGACCAGCCTTCTTCTGCCAGCGGCAAAATAGTTGGGCTGCGCATGCCTGGAATCAATGCAATGATTTTGGGAAGGGAGGCGTTGGGGACATTCATGAGTACATACTTGTTGCTTTTCCCCGTTTGCACGGCATTGATACGGAAAAGGAGTTTGTCGACAATGCTTTTTTTCCAATCGCTCAGGGTTGGATTGCCGATCAAGACCGCTTCTGAAGTAAATACCTCTTCCACTTCCTTGAGTCCATTCATCATCAGCGTAGATCCTGAACTGACGATATCGCAGATGCCTTCAGCCAAGCCGATGCTGGGGGCGATCTCTACCGAACCAGAAATCTCGTGGATGGAGGCATTGATTTGTTGGTCCTTCAGGTAGTCACCCAGGATTTTTGGATAGGAGGTGGCAATATTCTTTCCCTCGAAATAGCCTATGCCTTCGTAGGGTGTGCCTTTGGGGATGGCGAGAGCGAGCCTACATTTGGAGAAGCCCAACTTTTTGAGCAGGACCACTTCTTTATCTTTTTCGGCTACCTCATTTTGACCGACGATGCCCAGGTCCGCTACCCCATCCGCTACATAGCCAGGGATGTCATCATCACGAAGAAAAAGGAATTCGACCGGAAAATTGGTAGAGGTCGACTTGAGTTTGCCCGTTCCATTGTAAAACTTGATGCCACACTCTTTGATGAGGCTCAGTGAATCATCGGATAAACGGCCGCTTTTTTGAACGGCAATGCGTACAATCTGTTCCATAAGGAAATTGAATGAATTCGAAACTAATTGAATGAAGGGGTGGTGACTGGCTGAATCCCTATCATCAGCGGCACCGGGGTGGGTGTATGTATCTTCCTCTCAAGAGGA
>JBANGF010000325.1:0-4364 GCA_037975655.1 Bacteroidota bacterium
CTGGGAACCTATTTTTGATAATGAAAAAGTGCATTCAATAGGTGCCATTTCCATCTATCAAAAAAATCCAAACATCATATGGGTAGGTACTGGAGAAGGTAATCCAAGAAACTCCTTAAACATGGGCTATGGGGTCTATAGATCCATGGATGCTGGTAAGACCTGGCAACTCATGGGACTGGAAAAAACCCGTGCCATCCACCGAATCATTGTTCATCCGGATGATCCCAACACGGTTTTTGTAGGTGCAATTGGCTCTCCTTGGGGGACTCAAGAGGATCGTGGCGTGTACAAGACCACTGATGGAGGAAAAACCTGGAAGAAAATCTTGTATGTAGACAACAAAACAGGTGTGGGTGAAATGATCATGGATCCAAACAACCCCAACAAGATTTTTGTCAACATGTGGGAACACAGACGATATCCTTGGTTTTTTGAATCTGGAGGGCCAAGTTCTGGCTTGTACCTCACTCAAGATGGAGGTGAAAACTGGAAGAAATTAACTGCTGAGGAAAACGGACTTCCGAAAGGAAACCTTGGAAGAATGGGATTGGCCATCTCCAAAGCCAACAGCAGTAAAGTATATGCATTGATCGAATCCTCCAAAAATGCACTCTATGTATCTGAAGATGGTGGAGGCAAATTCACAATGATCAATGACAAAGCAGAGATTGGTGACCGGCCTTTCTATTATTTCGAGATCCATGCAGATCCTAAAAACGAAAACAGAGTATACACCTTATACTCTAGAGTAGGAATTACAGAAGATGGTGGCAAGAGTTTCAGAGAACTTCTTTCTTACGAAGGAGTGCACCCAGATCACCATGCCTGGTACATCAATCCAAACGACCCTTCCCTATTGATCAATGGTAACGATGGAGGATTGAATATTTCCAGAGACATGGGTGAAACCTGGTTTTTTGCCGAAGGCATCACCGTAGGTCAGTTCTACCACATCAATGTGGACAATGAAGTGCCATACAACGTGTACGGGGGTATGCAAGATAACGGCTCTTGGACAGGACCAGCATACCTTTGGAGAGGCGATGGCATCCGAAATACCTATTGGCAAGAAGTTTCCTTTGGGGATGGATTTGATGTAGTGTCTCACCCAGCCAACTCTAGATATGGCTACACCATGTCACAAGGAGGTAATGTGAGCCGTTTTGACAAACTCACAGGTCACAACCGTACCATCCGCCCTACGCACCCAGACAAGGATGTATTCCTTCGCTACAACTGGAATGCAGCAATTGCACAAGATCCTCACGATGTCAATACCGTTTACTATGCTTCTCAGTTTTTGCATAAGTCAACAGATTCTGGTGAAACCTGGGAAATCATTTCTCCAGACCTAACGACTAATGATTCCACCAAGCAGCGTCAGCAAAAAACAGGTGGGTTGACCTTTGATATTACGGGTGCTGAAAATCACACGACCATCCTCGCCATTGCCCCATCTCCAGTAGACAAGAATGTGATCTGGGTGGGTACTGACGATGGTAACCTTCAGGTGACACAAGATGGAGGCAAGACTTGGACCAATGTTGCGTCTAAATTGACTGGCCTTCCTAAGGCTTCTTGGATCCCTCAAGTACAGGCATCCAAATACAATGCAGGTGAAGTATGGGTCATTGCCAACAACTACCGCAACAATGACTTTGCAGCCTATGCCTACCACAGCGCGGATTATGGAAAGACCTTTACACGTATCGCAGATGATTCGAAAGTGTGGGGCTTTACCTTATCCATCAAGCAAGATCCTACCGAACCAAACCTAGTTTTCTTGGGTACTGAGTTTGGATTATACGTTTCTTTTGACAAAGCCAAAACTTGGAATAAGTGGGAACATGGCTACCCTAAAGCGGTGTCTACCTACGACATGACTATCCAAGAGCGTGAGGCCGACTTGGTAATTGGTACTTTTGGACGTGCGATCTATGTGTTGGATGACATCCGTCCACTCCGAGCCTTCGCCAAGAATGGTGGAAAAGCACCTGCCGGTAAAATCACTGCCTTCCCTGCTCCTGATGCCTATCAAGCAGAAATTCAGCAGCCACATGGCGAACGCTTCATGGCTTCAGCCAAATATGCTGGTGAAAACCGAGTGTTTGGAGGTCGTTTGAGTTATTTAATTCAAGACGAAAAAGAAAAGTTGGATTCCTTGACTGTAAAAATTTACACAGCCTCTGGAGAACAAATCAGAACCTTAAAAACACTTCCTTCCAAAGGGGTCAACCGAATCATCTGGAACTTAGACCGTAAATCTACAGCCGAAATGTCTGGAGGCTGGGGCGGTGGTCAAGGTGGAGGACAAGGTGGCGGTGGCCGCCGAGGATTCTTCGAGCCAAGTGGTGGAGATGCACTTCCAGGTACCTATAAAGTGGTAATGGAATATGGAGGAGAGTCTTCCGAGACTTCCATCACCGTACATGCAGATCCTAGAATCCAGCCTACACTTTCCAACTTGGAAGCCAAGGACAACTTCTTGAAAAAGGTAGAGGCACTCTCTTCTGAAGTGACTGCCACAACCAAGAAATTGGATGAAGCGCAGAAAGTAATTGACAAGGTAACCTCCATGGTCAAAGATTTGAAGACGGATGAAGCAAAAGCCTTGGAAACTGCGGCAAAGGACATCAAGAAAAAATTGGATGCTGCACGTGAAGCGTTCAATGGACCTAAAGTTGAAGGTCAAGGTATTGTTCGGAACTTGTTTCCTACCACCATGACCCACCTATTTGCACCGAGAAGTTATGCCAATTCAAGTTACACTGCCCCAGGAGCAACCGAAGAACGATTGCTTGGTCATGCCAAAGAGGCAGCAGCAGCAGCAATCGCCAAGGTAGAAGCCTTCATTCAGGTGGATTGGAAAGCCTTCGAGGAGAAGGTGAAAGCAACTCCAATTGATTTGTTTGGAAATATCAAAAAGTAAAATCTAACTCAGTAACCTAAAAAAGCATCCCGACTCACCGGGATGCTTTTTTCCTTTTAAATGAAAAATAGCCAGATTCTCCGAAACGCTTTGCTGTGCACAGGTGTCCTATTTGGGATATTCCTGGCCTTGGATTATTCCTTAGATAGTCGCGTTTGGGAGGGAATGGTGGTCAGTCAATCTGCCTTAACTGTGGAATACTGCGAATTCAATCATCCCGAGCGACTTTTTCACCAACCGATAAATACCCACTCCAATTTGATTTACTTTTTCTATGGTATGGTAGTATTTCAACTGGGATGGAAAGATTGGAAAGCCTTTACAAATCGGGAAGCGAACACGGTTCGCAAATTCCCCTATTTGTCACTGCTCCTTGCGGCCAACTTCATTTATTTGAGCCTTGGGTCTGCTTTTTTCCATTCTTCCCTGACTTGGATAGGCCAGCGCATTGACATGAATGCCACCTATGGACTTACACTGAGTTTGATCTGCATAGGATGGGTACAAGTCCTTGTAAAAAAAGAGTTAGCATCGCAAATGCAACTAGGCCTTGTTGGAGTGCTACTACTCTTGATTGCTTCTTTTCTACCACTTGCACTTCTCATTTCAAGTTCCATTCTACTCCCCTCCTTATTTTTTATCCTGTTGCTCCTAGGTATGATTAATTACTTCCAATACCCAGCTCAGCGAATTCCAGTATTGGGAGTGCTGAGTTTTGTATTGCTTGCAGTGGCCATTCAAATCCGGTCCTTAGATGTGGCCAAGGTCAACTGTGATCCGACGTCCATCTGGCAAGGACATGCCCTGTGGCACTTACTCACAGCAACGAGTAGTTTGTCCATGTATTTTTATTTTCGACGCGTAAAAAACCCTACTCGACTCAACAAAGATTAAGCCCGAACACCTCAATCCAAATGGAAAATGTGTGGATTGGGTTTTAATTGAAGTTTAGCTGAAAAATGCTTTCCACTAGTTTTTAAAATCGGATAGAAAAATCAAAATTCTGCGTGTAGATTCGACCTATTATTTGGAACAAAACACTTGCCTTTTGAATTCTAACGCCAAAAAGATATCCTGGAAAACTGCGGCTGGAATAGTCATTGCCAACATGATTGGGACTGGTGTATTTACCAGCCTTGGATTTCAACTTGAGGCAGTTCAAAATACCTGGACCATTGTATTGCTATGGACGCTTGGAGGCATTATGGCATTGATTGGCGCCTTGGTCTATGCAGAGTTGGGTACCCATTTCCGGCGCACAGGAGGAGATTACATCTTTCTTTCCGAAACCATCCACCCATTGGTGGGCTACCTCTATGCCTGGGTATCCTTGGTGGTCGGTTTTTCTGCCCCCATTGCGATCGCTGCGATGGCCATGAACAATTACCTCAGACCAGTTTTTGGAGAAACATTGCTTCCAGGACTTATTTTC
>JBANGF010000331.1:0-2545 GCA_037975655.1 Bacteroidota bacterium
AGGCTTCCGGACAACAGATTTGGCTGGATTACATCAAGCCCTATGTCGATAGCTACTTTACTGACTCCTATGGTACCGCGGTGGCAGTGATTGAGCCCGATGCACCTTTTCGGGTGGTAATTGAAGCTCATGCGGATGAAATCAGCTGGTTTGTCAACTACATTAAAGACGATGGATACATCTACGTTCGCCGGAATGGAGGATCCGATCACATGATCGCTCCTTCCATGCGGGTCAATATCCATACCGATAAAGGAATCGTGCCTGGAGTTTTTGGTTGGCCAGCCATCCACGTGCGGAAAGAAGGAAAAGAAGATGCGCCTACCTTGGACAACATCTTTATTGATGTTGGGGCACAGTCTAAGGCCGAGGTGGAGCAACTGGGCATCCATGTTGGTTGTGTGATCACCTTTAAGGATGAGCTCATCGAATTGAATGGCAAGTATTGGTCAGGTAGAGCCTTGGACAATCGAATCGGAGGATACATGATTGCGCAGGTGGCTCGAAAAATCAAGGATTCAGGGAAGAAACTACCTTTCGGATTATTTATAGTGAATGCAGTGCAGGAAGAGATTGGACTTCGAGGGGCTGAAATGATTGCGCAACGAATCAAGCCTGATGTGGCGATCATTACAGATGTGTGTCACGATACTACAGCGCCCTTGTACAGCAAAATCAGCAGTGGTGATCAGGCCGCGGGCAAAGGTCCCGTGCTTACCTATGGAGCTTCGGTGCACAAAAAATTACTGGACCTCATCATTGCCGCTGCGCGAAAGCAAGAGATTCCTTTTCAGCGAGCAGCTGCATCACGGACTACCGGCACGGATACCGATGCCTTTGCCTATTCCAATGGAGGGGTGCCTTCTGCGTTGATCTCACTTCCCCTGAAGTACATGCATACCACGGTAGAAACAGCCAGCAAAAGTGACATTGAGCAGGTCATCGAACTGATGTATGCATTCTTGGTGGACTTTGATCCAAGTTTTGATTTCCGATACATCAGTTAAGAAGGGGTCGTCTCCATTTGTATAAATTAAAGAAATGGGGTTGGGACTTTTTTTTTAACTTGAAGCGACGATCCTGAATCGGTAAAAAATCAGGTTTGCAGGTAGAATTAAAAAGTGAAAAACACGAGTTTGAATTAGTGCATAAACTAACTGGAAAATGAAAAAAATTGCTGTTGTGCTAACGCTTATGGCAGGACTTGGATTTGGGTGCAGTCCCAAGACTCAAGAATCTGCCACGGGATTGGATTCCCTAGGGACTGGGGCTCAGGCCGAAAATGCATTGACTCCTGAGGAGCAAGCCGAAGGTTGGATCTTGTTATTTGATGGGAATAGTATGCAGGGCTGGCGTGCCTTCAATGGGGACACGACTCCTGCCAATTGGGTGATTGAAGAGGGTGCGATGAAGGGATTGGGTGCTACGGGTGGAGCCGATTTTGGTGGAGATGTGGTGTATGGAGCACAGGAGTTCGAGGAGTTTGAATTGAAGTTTTCATGGAAAATCTCCGCAGGGGGTAATTCAGGGGTATTCTACCATGTGGTGGAGGGCCCAGCCTACAAGGCTCCTTATTATACAGGACCGGAATACCAGGTGATTGATCAGTTGGGCTTTGCACAGCCCCTTGAAAAGTGGCAATCACTTGCTGGAGATTATGCGATGTATGAGCCGGATTATGCCGGAGTGGTAAAGCCTGCTGGGGAGTGGAATGAATCCAAGATTGTTTTTTCTGAAGCAGGTGCCAGCTATTGGCTCAATGGAAAGCAGACGGTCGCTTTTGTGCCTTATTCTGAAGACTGGAACACGAGACGTAATTCAGGGAAGTGGAATGATTTTCCCGATTATAAAATTGCCCGCAAGGGGCTAATTGCATTGCAGGATCATGGGGATCCTGTTTGGTACAAAAACATTAAAATTCGACCCTTATGAAAAAAGTGATTTTGGTAGCCTTGCTACTGGTTGGGATGCAAACGGTGTATGCTCAGAAGAAGGAAAAACTGTTTAATGGAAAAGATCTGACGGGATGGATTGTGTATGGGACCGAGAAATGGTACGTTGAGAAGGGCTTGTTGGTATCCGAAAGTGGGCCTGACAAGGGTTATGGCTATTTGGGCACCACAGCCGAATATGGTGACTTTGAAGTGGAGTTGGAATTTAAGCAAGAGGCCAATGGAAACTCTGGAGTATTTATCCGCTCCACAGTAGACGGCACCAAGGTATCTGGCTGGCAGGTGGAGGTAGCTCCTCCGGGCAACAATACCGGGGGGATTTACGAATCCTATGGTCGGGGCTGGTTGATCAAGCCTGATTCAGAGAAGGATAAGGCCTTAAAGTTTGGCGAATGGAACACCATGCGGATTGTGGTGCAGGGGGATCGGGTGATTTCCTATGTGAATGGGGTGGAGATGGTCAACTATGCGGATGAGAAGATTGGAGCAGGAAAAGGCGGTGTTTTACTTCAAATCCACGATGGGGGAGGAATAAAAGTCTATTGGAGAAATATAGTTTTGAAAAAATTATAGTTTACCAAATTTTAAATAAG
>JBANGF010000335.1:0-3445 GCA_037975655.1 Bacteroidota bacterium
GCCCCAAAGAATCAATTGATCTACTGCTGCTGCGCGGAAAGTGTCTGCGGCGCCGAGTACCACTGACTTGCCTGCATTTTTAAATAGATAGGCCAGCTTGCCGATGGTGGTCGTTTTTCCAACTCCATTGACTCCTACAACCAGGATGACGTAGGGCTTTTTGTCTACAGGCAATTCAAAGTCCAGCAGGTCTTGGGTGTTATTTTCTGCAAGGAGATTGGCAATTTCCTCGCGAAGAATTAGGTCTAGTTCGGAAGCGTTGAGGTACTTGTCTCGCGCGACGCGCTCTTCGATGCGCTGAATGATCTTGACGGTGGTTTCTACGCCTAGATCCGAACTTATTAGCACTTCTTCCAATTCATCTAAGACCTCTTCATCCACCTTGGATTTGCCGACTACAGCCTTGCTCAGTTTGGAGAAAATGGATTCACTGGTCTTTTGTAGACCTTGATCCAAACTTTCTTTTTTCTCTTTTGAGAAGAAACCAAAGATTCCCATGAGTGATGTGGCTAATTTAAAAGTTAAGGTAATGAAAAAGTCCCTGCTGAACTAATCAGAGGGACTTTCGAACCAACGCAAGGAAGGTAAAATTATTTGTTCAAGGTCGCCTGAACTTCAGTTGAAGGGACCATTTCTTCTCTAAAGGTATATGCGCCAGTCTTTGGGGACTTTACCGCACGAATTACTTTGGCGTAAGATACGCCACCTTCTTTTTTTAGGGTTGCTACTACTTTCTTAGCCATTGCTTTTTCGTTTGTGGGACAGCGTCCCGAGCTAAAATTACTTTATTTCTTTATGAACAGTTACCTTCTTCAAGATTGGGTTGAACTTTTTCAATTCCAATCTTTCGGTGGTGTTTTTTCTGTTTTTGGTTGTGATGTATCTAGAAGTACCTGGCATGCCAGAGTTTTTGTGCTCTGTACACTCCATAATCACTTGTACTCGGTTGCCTTTCTTAGCCATCTCTGAATTGATTTAAGGGACTGTGACTGGATTATCGGATGACAATCATGCCTTTCTGCTGTGCTTCTTTCAACACTGCAGTAATGCCATTTTTGTTAATTGTCTTCAATGCCTTAGAGCACACTTTCAACGTAATCCAAGCGTCTTCTTCAGGAACGTAGAAACTCTTCTTGTGAAGATTTGGGTAAAATCTGCGTTTCGTTTTGTTGTTCGCATGGGACACGTTGTTACCTACTTGAGGTCTTTTGCCTGTAATGTCACAAACTTTTGCCATGATGATGTATACTTAATGGTATGCGTTTCTGTATTGGGTCTGCAAATATCGGAACTTTTCGGATATTAACAACAAGCAATTTTAAAAATATTCCTTCGATTTTTAGGATTTCGGATAGGGGCAATGTTTGCAGCCACTTCCGCAGCAATAGCCACGTTTTAAATGATATTTTTCAGTAAAAACCAGTAGTCCCTGGGCATTGATGTAATAATCCTCCGGAGTCAAGGCGGGGACTGGCTTCTTTTCGTTTTTCATGGCGTAGCCCAAGGGCAATTCCTATATTTGTCTTCGGAAATAATCTTTCCAGCTGACAAAAATAACCAAATCATGGAGACCATCACCTCAAGTAGCCAAGCTATCGCCTTAGAAGAAAAGTATGGAGCACACAATTACCATCCTTTGCCCGTGGTGTTGACCCGTGGAGCCGGCGTATTTGTGTGGGATGTAGAAGGAAAGCGGTACTATGATTTTTTGTCAGCCTACTCGGCAGTCAACCAAGGGCACTGCCATCCGCGGATCAAAGAGGCCATGATTGATCAGCTCGGTACACTTACCCTGACTTCCCGTGCATTTCACAACGATCAACTGGGACCTTTTGAGCAGTACATTACTAGGTATTTTGGTTTTGACAAGGTGCTACCCATGAATACTGGAGCTGAAGGGGTGGAAACGGCTCTCAAGCTAGCGCGAAAGTGGGGACATGAGGTCAAGGGTGTTGCCGAGAATGAGGCGAAGATCATCGTAGCGGAAGGCAACTTTCACGGACGCACCACAACCATTGTGTCCTTTTCTACGGACGAACAGGCGCGCAAAAGTTTTGGCCCATTTACGCCGGGCTTCATTACCGTTCCTTACGATGACATTGCTGCACTCGAACATGCTTTGGAGCAGGAGGGCGTGGTTGGCTTTTTGATTGAACCCATCCAAGGAGAGGCAGGGGTTTACACGCCAGCAGCCGATTACCTTCGCCAGGCAAAAGCTGCATGCAGCAAGAAGAATGTTTTGTTGATCGCGGATGAGATTCAGACCGGTATTGCCCGTACGGGTTCCTTATTGGCTGTATGTGGAAATTGTACCTGCCAGGGGCATTGTGAACAGCAGGTAACCTACACCAAACCGGATATTTTGATTTTAGGAAAAGCCCTGTCTGGTGGATTTTATCCGGTTTCTGCAGTATTGGCCAACGATACGATCATGAATGTCCTCAAGCCGGGTCAACATGGTTCCACCTTTGGTGGGAATCCTGTGGCGGCACGCGTAGCCATGACTGCCTTGGAGGTAGTTCGTGACGAAAAATTGGCACAAAATGCCCGTCAGCTAGGGGATTTGTTCCGCTCTCGTTTGCAAGTCTTGGTAGACAAGTATCAGGTGCTTAGCCTAGTTCGAGGAAAGGGTTTGCTTAATGCTGTAGTCATCAACGATAGTCCCGAGAGCAGTACTGCCTGGGATATTTGTGTCAAACTTGCTGAAGCTGGTTTGCTGGCCAAGCCTACGCATGGCAACATCATTCGTTTTGCGCCTCCTTTGGTCATGACTGAAGAGCAGTTGCACGAATGTGTGGACATCATTGAGTCTGTGGTTGCCACTTACGGTTGAGTTAACAAAACGCTCTTTCCGCTGTTTTCCAATTAAACGATTTGAGTTGTGTCCAAAGCAGTCATATTTGATATGGATGGCGTGATTTGCCACACCAATCCTTACCATGCCCAAGCCTTTTCCCGCTTTTTTGAGAAGCGAAACCTATTTCCCACAGAGGAGGAATACTTCCATCACATGTATGGAAAAAATAACGGCTACATCTTGAGTCATTTTCTGGGAAGAAAAATTGAAGGACAGGAGCTCCTGGACTTGGAATTCGAAAAGGAAAGTTTGTTTCGAGAGATCTACCAGCACCACGTGGATCCCATCTCTGGATTTTTAGATTTTTTTCATGGACTGAAGCAAGCAGGTCTAAAAACAGGCATCGCTACCTCAGCTCCTTTTGCCAACATGGAACTGATCGCAGGAAAATTGGATCTTTTTCCTCATCTGGAATCTGCGCTTGCGAGTGAGCAAGTGAGTAAGCACAAGCCCGACCCAGAAGTTTATCTGAAGTCTGCGGGAAACCTCTCCTTGTCTCCCGATCGATGCGTTGTGTTTGAGGATTCTTTTTCAGGTGTGAGCGCTGCCAAGAATGCCGGAATGAAAGTAGTGGCCGTGCTTTCTTCC
>JBANGF010000344.1:0-4906 GCA_037975655.1 Bacteroidota bacterium
CACCTGGTCCTTGCATTCGCGGTACTGCGCCTGAGAAGGATTTCTAAAAAAGGCACTCAGCTCGTGCTTGCTCAGACGAAAGCCACGCAAGCCAAAGATCTCCAGCATCCCTTCTTCCTGGAGATTCAAGGCAATCTTCAGTTTACGTAGGATCCCATTGTTGTTGAGTGACTTCTCCACCACCGGTGCAGCACCTTCCCTCTTGCCCCGATTCAGGACAATCAGCCCATCTAAAAAATGGCACAGGTCTTTGTCGTAGAGTTTTTTGAAGTCGGGATCTTCCTCTTTCTTCAGCCATAAGGCCACTTCCTCAAACGAGATTTCCTTTCCCCCTAGGCCAAAAATTTCCTTCATTTTGTGATCATGGTAATGGAAGGTGTACCGCAGGGTACGTAGGATGTCGTTGTTGCTCATGGACACAAAGATCGAAATTTTAAGGACTTACTCACCAATGGCAATGATTTCGCGCTTCTTTTTCAGGGGATAGTTTCGATCTAGCACCTGTTTTTCCCCTTCCTTCAGGACAGGCACTCCCTAGCGGAAAAATCGCCTTTCTTTACGACCTTTGCTCCAGCCAACCACCAAGCGAAGTGTCAACTCAAGTCTTATTCATCACCCCTCCATTCACTCAGCTCAACACGCCTTATCCGGCTACGGCTTACTTGAAAGGGTTTTTGAATACCTTGGGTGCCTCTTCCAAGCAGGCGGATTTAGGGATTGAGGTGATGTTGGCCATCCTATCTAAGCCCGGCTTAACCCGGATTTTTGAACAAGCAGAAAAATTCACTTCCCTCTCGGATAATTCCCTGCGTATCCTTCGCCTGCGTGCCCAGTACCTGCAAACCATCGGTCCAGTCATTGATTTTCTTCAAGACAAAAATCCTACCCTCGCCTACAGCATCGCCGAAGGAGAATTTTTGCCGCAGGCAGGACGCTTCGAACAGGTGGAGGAACTGGATTGGGCTTTTGGAGCCTTGGGGATCCGAGATAAGGCACGCTATTTTGCTACCCTTTACCTGGAGGATCTCGGTGACCTGATCACCGAAGCGATAGATCCTCACTTTGGATTTACCCGCTATGCGGAACGCCTCGGGATGTCGGCGCGTACCTTTGATGAATTGCAGGGAGCACTCGAGCAACCCAATAGCCTGGTGGATGAATTGCTCCTCCAACTCTTAGAAAAAAAGATTCAGCGCTACCAGCCCGAGTCGGTTGCGTTCTCAGTTCCCTTTCCAGGCAATCTCTATGCCGCTCTTAAGTGTGGACAATACCTCAAAGCCAACCACCCAACGATTAAAATCTGGATGGGAGGGGGCTACCCAAATACGGAATTACGTTCCCTGAAAGAGCCTCGCGTATTTGACTACATCGATTACATCGTTCTCGACGATGGGGAAGCTCCTGTACGCTTGCTTTTGGAGCACCTGGCGGGAAAAAGACCTAACACGGAATTGAAACGTACCTTTATTTGTCTTGACGGCCAAGTATCTTACATCGATAATCGAGCGGTCAAAGACCTTGCCCAGCGAGAAGTGGGGACCCCAGATTACAGCGACTTGCCCCTCCGAGACTACCTTTCGGTGATCGAAGTAGCCAATCCCATGCACCGCCTTTGGAGCGATGGGCGTTGGAATAAGTTGACGCTGGCCCATGGCTGCTACTGGGGAAAATGTACCTTTTGTGATGTCTCTCTGGATTACATCGGTCGCTACGAACCGATCACGGCCTCCATCCTATGCGACCGTATTGAAGAGATCATGGCCCAAACGGGCACCAATGGATTTCATTTTGTAGACGAGGCCGCTCCGCCGGCGCTCATGCGTGACTTGGCGCTGGAGATCCTGCGCCGGGAACTCGTTGTGGTCTGGTGGACCAACATTCGTTTTGAAATTAGTTTCTCCGCAGACCTCTGCAGATTACTCCGCGCATCGGGCTGTATAGCCGTTTCAGGTGGCCTGGAGGTGGCTTCGCATCGACTTTTGGACTTGATCAAAAAAGGGGTGACGGTACCTCAGGTAGCTCAGGTAACCCAAAACTTCACCCAAGCAGGGATTTTGGTGCACGCCTACCTGATGTATGGTTACCCTACCCAAACCGTTCAGGAAACGGTCGATTCCCTGGAAATGGTGCGGCAACTATTTGAACAGGGAATCATTCAATCTGGTTTTTGGCATCGCTTTGCCATGACGGTACACAGTCCTGTGGGGCTCAATCCCAAGGCTTTTGGGGTGGTCCGCACGGATACGCAATTGGGCCCCTTTGCCAACAATGAGGTAGATTTTGAGGATCCTTTAGGCATTGATCACGGCATGTTTTCCGAAGGCTTGCGCAAGTCCTTGTTCAACTTCATGCAGGGGGTAGGACTGGATCTTCCCTTGAAAAATTGGTTTGATTTCAAAGTACCTCCCACAGGTATCCCCAAGTCTTACATCCAACATCAGCTCCAAGCACATGCTCAAAAAAAGGTGAAAGACCAGCAGCGCCTGTGCTGGTTAGGCACTTCGCCTCAGTTGGAGGAGCTGGAAGAGGGGATGTGTGAACTTATTTTTTCTGGGAAAAAAGAAGACTTTGCTCTAGAACTTCCGCTTGAATTTGGGCAGTGGGTATTTTGGTTCTTAGAAAAAGTAAGTTACCGCCAACCCACAGTCACCGTCAAAGAAATTCGAGATTCGTATGAGGAGGAGTTGGGCGATTTTGAGGAACTGCTAGATTCCGAAGTCTGGGAGCTTTTGGCTGAAAACGGGTTGCTTTTAGTTTAATCTTTTTTGCTTGTCCTTACCAAGGGATAAAATCTATTCCGAGCCCATTTTTCTAGTTCTACAGCATGGAATACCACCGAGGACAATGCCAGGCAGACCCCCAATTCCTCCCAACTTAAGGCTTCAGTTTTGAATATCTCGTTGAAAAAAGGCAGGTAAATCACAGCAAGTTGAAGTACTACGGTAAATCCTACCGCTAGGAGTAGGGGCTTGTTGCCTAAGATTCCTTGTCGGTAAAGAAAAGTGCGGTCACTGCGAATCGATAGGATATGTCCCAATTGGGAAAAGGAGAGGACCGAAAAGACCATCGTTTGCCAATGCCAGCCGTGCGCTAGGGCCATGGCTTGCGTGCCAAGCGTGACAGCAGCCATCAGCATGCCCACCCAGATGATGTGAAAACCTACCCCATTGGCAAACAAACTCTCTTTTGCTGGTCGAGGGGATCGCTGCATGCCATCGGGTTCGGCGACTTCACTGGCTAGTGCTAAAGCGGGCAAGCCATCAGTCACCAAGTTGATCCATAAAATATGAATCGGGAGTAGGGGAATGGGTAAACCTAAAAATGGGGCGACCGCGATGACCCAAATTTCGGCGCCGTTGCAGGTGAGGATGTATTTGATGAATTTGATAATGTTGTCAAAAATCCGTCTACCTTCCGCAATTGCCTTGACTATCGTGGAAAAATTATCGTCCAACAAAATCAGGTTTGCCGCCTCCTTACTCACATCCGTCCCTGCAATTCCCATGGCAATACCAATGGTGGCTGCTTTGAGTGAGGGAGCATCGTTGACCCCATCTCCGGTCATGGCTGTGAAGTGTCCTTTTTGTTGGAGGGCTTGGACAATGCGTAATTTCTGCTCGGGGGCTACTCGCGCATAAACGGTCACCTGCTCGACCTGCGCTTCAAAGTCTGCGTCTGAAATATCCGCTAATTCCCTGCCCGTCAAAAGCAAGTCTCCCGCCTTCCAAATGCCCACTTGGGTAGCAATGGCTTTGGCGGTGGCCGGATGATCCCCCGTAATCATAACTGGGATGATTCCTGCTGCTAGGCAGGCAGCTATGGAGCCTTTGATCTCTTGCCTAGGGGGATCAATTAGGGCTATTTTCCCAAAATAGAGGAGTTGGGATTCCAATTCAGGCCAGTCTTTTTCTGGGGGCAAACTTGGAAGCCATCTTCCCCCAAATGCCAATACACGCTCTCCTTGGAGTGCCCATTCTTCGGTACTTTGCTCCAAAACCTGGGAGGATTCTGGGTCGGCTAATGCCTTGGAAATGGATTCAGGAGCCCCCTTGCAGAGGAGCAGCACCCCCTCCTCCAGTTGGTGAAAGGTACTCATCCGTTTGCGATCGGAATCAAAGGGGATTTCCCCAATTCTTGGAAAACGTTCAACCAGGAGTTGGTATTTTTCCGAGGATATTTTCTGAACCAGTTGATCGACCAAAGCCAATTCAGTGGGCTCGCCTTCCAATAAGCCATCAAATGTCAAGCGAACATCGTGGCACAAGGCTTGTCCCAGTTGCAGGTTGCTGTAATTGGGAGTAAATCGATCCTTGTCTATCGCTTCTGCGCGAGTTACGGCTAGTTTATTTTCGGTGAGAGTTCCCGTTTTGTCCGTGCAGATGTAAGTGACTGATCCAAGACTCTCTACAGCGGGAAGTTTGCGAATCAATGCATTTTTTTTAGCTAATCGCTTGGCACCTAGCGAGAGTGCGATGGTGATTAGCGCGGGAAGTGCTTCAGGGATGGCCGCCACGGCCAAACTCACGGAAAGGAGGAGCACCTGTAAGATTGCCTCTCCTCGGAGGACGCCTACAGCAAAAAGTACCACACAAATAACGAGTACGAAAAGGGAAATTAATTTTCCAAATCGCTGCATCCGTTGTTGAAGCGGAGTGGGTGGGGAGTTTGTTTGAAGGAGGGAGGCAATTTTCCCCAACTCTGTATCCATTCCGATAGCCACCACCACTCCTTTAGCTCTGCCTTGGGTGACCAAGGTGCCTTTAAAACCCATGTTGAACTGATCGCCAGGACTCAAGTTTTCCCCTTGGAGGGTCTCCATTCTTTTGTCTACTGGTAGAGATTCGCCCGTGAGCGAAGACTCGTCGATTTTTAAAGAAAATGTTTCCAAAAATCGAATATCTGCAGG
>JBANGF010000334.1:0-7588 GCA_037975655.1 Bacteroidota bacterium
CTGCAACTGGAGCAAAACCGATTTACCCCTACCTCCCGTGGTACCCTCACCACGCCCGTACAAGGCAACCGATACAATGGGGACGTAGACGGCGGTTACCAAATTGCCAACGTACAAGCCAAAGTGGGTCCAAAAGGAGCCAACTCAAGCAAACACCTCATCGAAGATACCCGCATGCAGGTGTGGTTTGCTGAACCCATCCCCGCCAAAGGGGGGAAAGCAACCGTCTCCATGGACTTTTCCTTCAAAGTGCCTCAAAAAGGTATGGACCGCATGGGAAGACTGAAAGTGAAAGACGGCTGGATCTACGCCTTTGCACAGTGGTATCCCAAGGTGGCTGTCTTTGACGAAACCGAAGGATGGAACATCGAGCCCTACCTAGGCGCAGGTGAATTCTACTTGGAGTATGGCAACTTTGACTACAAAGTTACCGTGCCCTACAACCACATAGTCGTGGGATCAGGCAAATTGATGAACCCCACCGAAGTACTGAGCAAGGAATTGCAAACCCGCTATGCAAAAGCAGCACAAAGCGAAGAAACAGTTTACTTGGTATCTCCCGAAGAAATCAAAAACACCGCACTCACCCGCCCTAAGCAGAGCGGAATGGTTACTTGGCATTTCCGGATTCAAAATGCACGCGACGTGGCCTTCGGTACCTCAGACTCCTTTATCTGGGATGCGTCCCGCATCAACCTGCCTAGCGGCAAAAAGGCACTGGCACAATCTGCCTACCCCATCGAAAGCAATGGACAGGATGCCTGGACACGCTCTACTGAATACAGCAAGGCGTCCATCGAATACTACTCCAAGCAGTGGTATGAATTCCCTTACGAAACTGCGACTAACGTGGCTGCAGAAATTGGCGGTATGGAATACCCAGGACTTAACTTTTGCCACTACCAGTCCAAAGGAGAATCGCTTTGGGGCGTGACCGACCACGAGTTTGGACACAACTGGTTTCCAATGATCGTCGGCACCAACGAGCGCCGCTACGCTTGGATGGATGAGGGCTTCAATACCTTCATCAACCATTACAGTTCCAACGCCTTCAACAAGGGAGAATACCCTTCTACCCTGCAGCAAACCCGCAACTTCAACAACTACTTCACCAGCGACAACCGGGAAGGAATTGACAACTATCCAGATGTGGTAGATACCCGTAACCTGGGCATGGTGGCCTACATGAAGCCGGCTATTGGCTTGGTGATGCTCCGCGAATACATCTTGGGCCCAGAGCGCTTTGACAATGCCTTCCGTTCGTACATCAAGACCTGGGCCTACAAACACCCACAACCAGGTGACTTCTTCAATCACATGGAAAATGTGGCCGGGGAGAACTTATCTTGGTTCTGGAAGGGATGGTTTTATGGCAATGGCAACATTGACCTCGGCATCAACTCCGTACAGCCTTATGGAGAAAACCACGTGATTAGCCTAGTGAATAAAGGGGATTTCCCGATGCCAGTAACCCTTGAGATCACCTACGAAGACAACTCATCCGAAAGGATCAACTTGCCCGTAGAAATCTGGCAGCGTGGAGACACCTGGACTTACCTCCACAAGGGAAGCAAGAAGATCAAGCAGGTGGTCATTGACCCAGATAAGGTCACCACAGACATCAACTTGGGCAACGACAGCTGGCCAGTCCAAATCTACAAGTAAGCAAGAAGGCCCCGTACGAACGGGGCCTTTCTTATTAAAATGCTTTTTCACCTGTCACCAAATAAAATAAACTTTGCAGTACAATTGGATGGGCTGTGGGCCGTGGCCTATCAACAGTTGGCCATTTCTTCAACCAAGCGCCTGCTTCATATCGGCAATCAAATCATCGATATGCTCTAGGCCTACCGATACACGGAGCAGGTTTTCGGGAGTGGTGGTATTTGGTCCCTCCACAGCAGCCCTACGTTCGATCAAACTTTCTACCCCACCTAGACTGGTCGCATTGGCGAAGAATCGAAGTTTGGATACCAATCGATCTGCTGCCGCAGCTCCACCTTTTACCGTGAAGGAAACCATCCCACCAAAGCCCTGCATCTGCTTGGCTGCCACCGGGTGGTTGGGATGAGTAGCCAATCCTGGGTAGAACACTTTTTCTACTTGAGGATGGTTTACTAAAAATTCTGCCAAGGCTTTGGCATTGCTAGCATGTCCTTTCATTCGGTAGGCCAGTGTACGGATACTGCGGGTCAAATAATAGCAATCCGTAGGGGAAGGAACTGCGCCGCCTATGCGCTGCACATTTCTGATTTTTTCCCAGAAGGCATCTTTTTTTGCCGTCACCAAGGCTCCTCCGAGGATATCGGAATGCCCCCCAAAATACTTGGTGCTGCTGTGCATGACCAAGTCTGCTCCCAGGTCGATGGGGTTTTGAAATACCGGTGTAGCAAAGGTATTGTCACAAGCCAAAAGGGCTCCATGCGCCTTGGCCAAGGCCGAAATCGCACGGATATCGGTCACCTTCAAAAGCGGGTTGGAAGGCGACTCTACCCAAAAAAGTGCCGTATTCGGACGGATGGCATTTTTCACTGCTTCGAGATTGCTCATGTCCACAAAGGTCACTTCGTGAATGCCCGCAAAGAGCTGCACCATGGAATTGTGGAGTCCATGGTACATGTCGTCCGGAGCCACGATATGGGAGCCTGGAGCAAGGGCCTGGTAAACGGCTGTACCAGCAGCATTTCCTGAAGAAAAAGCTGCTGCATCTTCACCCTTTTCCATGGCTGCCAAGACCTGTTCCAAGGAATGTCGGTTGGGATTGTTGGCACGAGAATAAAGCATCCCACCTTCGTTTCCATGTTCAAAAGTGGTGCTCAAAGTGATGGGCTGTACCACAGCTCCGTGACTCTCCTGAGTCCCATTGCCGAGGTGAATGGTCAAGGTTTCAAATTTCATAGGGACAAGTTAGAAAAGTCTAGGGAAGGAGGAAAACCCTTCCTACAAAAAAAGCCCTGCGATCTCGCAGGGCTTTCTGTTATCGAATTCGATCTACTGAGCGAACCAGCGCTTCGTCCTTTTTGATAAAGCGGTTGGCAAGCATGTTCATAACCATGGACACCAAAATCGACCAAAATCCAAGACCGTAATCTCCCCCATCTTGGGCTTGAATGGCTTCGTTGATGCCGTTTGTGGTTAGGAAGGTAGCAGCTACCAGGGTCACCATTACGAGCGAATTGATCATGTTGAGCAGGAGCTGACGGGAACGAAGTTTGTATTGGAAGATAGAAACCAAAGCCAAAATCGCAGCGAGTGACGCTAGCGCACCTAGGTACCATTTGGAAGAGGATTGGATCAACTTCCCACTTTCGTCCAAGTTGGCCATGAGAAAAGCAGAAAGATTCCAAGAATCCCCTGCGGCTCCACCTTGGCTCCAAAGTTCAGTACTCAAGGTCACCCCCATACCTACGGCAATGAGAAAAAGAAAAATGGTTTGCACGCGCTGAATCATAGGACTTTATTTTTTCAACAAAGAAAACGGCTTCCTCCGGGAATATCAAGTATCGGTGGATTTCATTCGGAATCGTATCTTTGCAGCGGCATGGAGGACACGACAACTCGGTATTTTCTAGAACTTAGCTACAAGGGCAGCGCATTTCATGGCTGGCAGATCCAGAGCAATGCCTTTACCGTTCAAGAGTGCCTTGAAAAAGCATTGAGCACCTACTTTCGCATGCCCATTTCCGTCATGGGAAGTGGCCGAACCGACACGGGCGTACATGCTAGCCAGCAGGTGTGTCACTTTGACCTTACGGATACTGAGTTAGGAGAAAACTTTATCAAGGCCATCAACGCCATACTCCCCAAGGACATTGCCATCCATGCCGTGCGAAAAGTACAGCCCGAGGCACATGCACGCTTTGATGCCACCAAGCGCTCCTATTTCTACCGGATTACCTATTCCAAAAATCCTTTCCTGCAGGACCTCGCTTGGCAACTTTTTCAGCAGCCGGATGTTACAGCAATGAACGAAGCAGCCCAACTCCTGCTCGGCTATGATGATTTTGAATGCTTCAGCAAGGTACATACCGAGGTGAATCATTTCCGCTGCAAGATTTTTGAAGCCTATTGGGAACCAAATGGGGAAGAATTGCTTTTTCACATTACGGCCAACCGCTTTTTGCGGGGGATGGTCCGATCTATCGTCGGCACCTTGTTGGAAGTAGGCTTTGGTCATCGACCTGTCGCAGATTTGCACCAGATCATTGCTTCCAAGGACCGCACCCAAGCCGGTAAAGCAGCACCCGCAAAAGGCTTGTTTTTGAGCAAAATCGAGTACCCAACACACATTTACCTAGACTAAACAGGCTTTGAGCTTAGAAAAAGAAAAAGAATCAGCGGGAGAAATCCTAGACATGAAGGTCTTGCGGCAGCTCTACACCTATGTAAAGCCCTACCAAAAGCAATTCTATTTTCTAGTTGCGCTGACCATCGCCTTGGCCATTCTAGCCCCTACCCGGCCCTACTTTATTCAAATTGCCATCGATGAGCACGTAGCCATCGGCGATGCTGCAGGACTGATCCGGATTATTTACATCCTGGTAGGACTGATGATTATCCAAGCCCTAGCTCAATGGGCTCACACCTACTATTCGGGCTGGATTGGTCAGGTCATCATCAAAGACATTCGCGTACGCCTGTACAAGCATTTGCTGAAACTTCGTCTCCAATTTTTTGACAACACCCCCATCGGAAGGCTGGTAACCCGAAACGTATCCGACATCGAAACACTCGCAGATGTGTTTAGCGAAGGGCTTGCTGCCATCATCGGAGACTTACTTCAAATCATTACGATTCTGGGAGTAATGTTCTACATCGACTGGAAACTCACGTTGGTCTCCCTCAGCACGCTGCCTTTATTGGTGATTTCCACCTACGTGTTTAAGGAAAAAATCAAAGTCACCTTCAACGACGTGCGCAATGCCGTGGCCAACCTGAATTCCTTCTTGCAGGAACACATTACTGGGATGACCATCGTACAGCTTTTTAATCGGGAAAAAAGAGAATACGAGAAATTCAAAGAAATCAACCGAGAGCACCGTGCTGCACACATCCGTTCGGTCCTCTACTACTCTGTATATTTTCCAGTGGCAGAAATCATCCAAGCCATCGGTATCGGACTCGTAGTCTGGTACGGTGCGGTCGGCGTGCTTGGGATGGATCTGCAGATCGGTATTTTGATCTCCTTTATCATGTACCTGCAACTTTTTTTCCGACCCATTCGGATGATTGCAGACCGATTCAATACGCTCCAAATGGGCGTAGTGAGTTCCTCCCGAATCTTCAAACTCCTTGCCTCCAGCGAGCACATCGCCAACGAAGGCAGCTTCAGCCCAGAAAAGGTGCAAGGAAATGTCAAACTGGACCAAGTGTGGTTTGCCTACAAGGAGGAAGACTACGTGCTCAAGGACATTTCCTTTGAGGTGAAAAAAGGACAAACCATTGCCATGGTAGGCGCTACAGGTGCCGGCAAGTCCTCCATCATCAACTTGATTTCTCGCTTTTATGAAATCAACAAGGGCGCCATTACCATAGACGGCACCAACATCCAAGAGTTTGAATTGAGTGCACTCCGCAAACACATTGGCGTGGTGCTGCAAGATGTATTCTTGTTTTCGAGTAGCATCTACCAAAACATCACTTTGGGCAATCCAAACATCAGTAAGGAGCAGGTGCTGGCAGCCGCTGATCTTGTAGGCGCCTCCAAATTCATTGAAAAACTCCCAGGCGGATTGGATTACAACGTGATGGAACGAGGGGCCACCCTATCGGTGGGTCAGCGCCAACTGATTTCTTTTGTGCGGGCCATGGTGTACAATCCCGAAATCTTGATTTTGGACGAGGCTACCTCTTCTGTGGATTCGGAAACGGAAGAATTGATCCAGGAATCCATCGAAAAAGTGATGCAGGGTAGAACTTCCATCGTGATCGCCCACCGCCTTTCCACCATCCAGAAAGCAGACCAAATCTTGGTGCTAAACAAGGGCGAAATTGTGGAACGCGGCACCCACGATTCCTTACTGGAGCAGGGAGGCTATTACACCCAACTGCATCAAATGCAACGAAAAATGGCCACGCTTTAATTCCGTTTTGGCAATGCGACTACTTGTAACCGCAATTATCCTCCTATTTCCGATTTTGGGACAGGCCCAAGAAAGAGGTCTTGGCTTTCGCTTTGGGGAGCCTTTTTCCATCAGTTACAAAGACTTTGTAAAAGATTACCTATCCTATGAAGTATTGGTAGGCTCCGGCAACATCAATAGGGATGCTTACTACCAAAAATCATTCAATCGCCGACCTCCTAGTTCGGGCGCAGCCTTGATTTCACTCGAGGGCTCAAGGGGAGTCGCCGTATCCTTTCGAATGGCCCTCCATGCAGATTTGACCAATGCCTTTCCTCTGGAAGAAGGGTATTTACTGGGGTATGCTGGTTTAGGTGCACAGTTGCGAAACACCCAGGTAATTTACAAGTACACTCAAGTGAGCAACACCATGAACCCCTCACTACCCATACAAAGCGAAAACCGGATCAATGGAGATTTAGGGCCGGAAGCGTTTGTGGGAGCAGAATACTATTTTGATCCTGTTCCTTTTTCCGTATTTGTGGAAGCAGGTGTATTTACTGAACTCATTGATCGCGCCCACCTCAAGGGTCAGGGGGGTATCGGCATTCGTTATTTATTTTAACCATGAAAAAAATCAGCATCATCGCTTTATTCCTGGTACTCCTTGGCATTTGCGGCTACTTCCTTTTTGATTATTTGGGAGGCAATCGGCCGGTAGAACTGAGTCTAGAGGCCAAATCTCCTGATACACTTACTGGGAAAACATTCCGTGGAACTCCCATGAACAAGGGATTGGAGGCGGTATTTCAAACCATCCAAGGAACCCAAAAATTGCACCCAGGAACATCCCTGCACACGATTTATTATGTGGAGCCCGCAGGCAAATTGGATACCTTGGAAGTGTTTGTTGGAGTCAATCTTCCGTTTGGGACCCAAGACTTAGAGGTAAAGAATTTCTCTGAGACCCGATACATTTTAGCGAAAGTAACCGGCAGCAAATGGGTAATGCCTGGTCCAGAAACCATCAAGGAAAAAATTCAAGCCTATGATGAGGCCAACAAACACACCTTGAGCGGCTACTACATCGACAAGATCGTCAGCGAAACCGAAGTTCATGTCCTTGCTCCAGTCCGCTAAGGAGATTTAACCTCCAGTTATTCCTTCCTCAGCCCATTTCTTTGTTCCCATTTTCGAATTCAGTTTCTGAATTCCCTCCCACTCGTATCTTTGCGCCATGAAACTCCAAAACGATCTGCTGCTTCGCGCAGCGAGAGGTGAAAAAACCGAACGGACACCCGTCTGGTTGATGCGACAAGCGGGCAGAATTCTTCCAGAATACCGCGCTGTACGGGAGTCTGTATCCGGTTTTATCGAGCTGGCCCAAACACCTGAACTTGCTGCTGAGGTGACTATTCAACCTGTAGACCTGCTTGGAGTAGATGCAGCCATTATTTTTTCAGATATTTTAGTTATTCCAGAGGCCATGGGCTTGCCCTACGAAATGGTGGAAAAGCGAGGCCCTT
>JBANGF010000361.1:0-3426 GCA_037975655.1 Bacteroidota bacterium
TGGAAGTCCATGGCCTGAGCAGCATAGAGCAACTCAATTCCAAGAATTTTTTCCACATTATCAATCACGCGCAGTGCTTTCCGTGCGCTAATGCTTCCCATGCTAACATGGTCCTCCTGTCCCAAAGAAGTGGGAATGGAGTCGGCAGATGCAGGAAAGCAAAGCCCCTTGTTTTCGGATGCCAAGGCAGCCGTTGTGTACTGCGGAATCATCAAGCCCGAATTCAATCCGGTTTCCTTCAGTAGCAATTTGGGGACCCCTGGGGTATTCCCTTCGATGGATAAGTAAATCCGTCGGTCGGAAATATTTCCAATTTCAGAGGCAGCCAAAGTCGCATAATCCAATGGCAAGGCAATGGGCTGTCCGTGAAAATGTCCTCCAGAAATGGTGTGGTTGGCATCAAAAACTACGGGATTATCCGTGACGGAATTGATTTCGATTTCAAGAGTTTGCTTGAGGTGCAAGTAGGCGTTCCAACTTGCCCCATGTACCTGGGGCATGCACCGCAAGGAATAGGGGTCCTGCACACGAGAACAGTTGGCATGAGAAGCAACGATTTCGGAGTCCTTCAACAGCTGGTAGAGGGTCTTCGCCACGTGGAGGTTGCCTGCATAAGGACGTAGCCGATGCAGCTCATCCGAAAAAGGAGCGATGGATCCCAATAAGCCCTCGATCATCAGTGCTCCAGTTAGGTTGGCGTGGCTAAGCAAGCGGTGTAGGCGCTCGATGACCTTTACGCCGTGGGCAGCCATAAACTGGGTGCCGTTGATCAAGGCTAGGCCTTCCTTGGGTCCAAGTGTCAGGGGTGCTTTTCCTAATTTTTCAAGTAAAACCATAGTAGGAACTACTTCTCCACGATAGCTTACCTTGCCTGCTCCAATGAGCGGTAAAAACAAATGGGAGAGGGGAGCCAAATCCCCGGAAGCACCTACCGAACCTTGGATGGGTACCAGCGGGGCGATTCCTTCGGCAATCATCCAGAGGATGCTCTCCAAGGTCTCGAGTCGGATACCCGAAAACCCTTGAGCCAAAGCATGACCTTTGAGCACCAGCATGAGGATGGAAATTTCATTTTCTACGGGTTCACCCACTCCCACGGCATGGCTTTTCAGGAGGTTATCTTGCAGGAGCTGGGTATCTGCAGCCGATATTTTGCTCGTACAGAGCGGTCCAAATCCTGTATTGATTCCATACACAATCCGTTCTCCTGCTGCAATTTCAGCGACAGCAGCGGCCGATTGGTTTACTTTTTGAATCGTGGCAGGGCTCAGGACACCCTGAATCTCTTTTCTCGCCAAGCCTAGCGCGATGGACGCGGTCAATTGGTCCTCACCGTATCGAAATGTCTTCATCATCCTTTGGGGTTTTCAAAACCCCGAAGGATTTTGATTAAGTTTTCAAAACCCCGAAGGATTTTGTTTTTGTTTGGTCTGATTATCCGCTTTTTCACCACTAACCAGAGAAGAAAAGGTTTGAAGTTCAAGTAAGTGGACTGTGGACAGTCGTCTGTTGACGATTATCTGCAGTGATTAGCACGCATTGGGTCACTACCCGTATTGCGGATAATTCCATTCAAATCTACTTTTTCTTTTTGATGCCTAGTAATACTATATTTGTTAGTAACTGATACCTGTTAAGCATCAATGGAACTGAGACACTTGACCTACTTCAAGGCGGTGGCAGAGGAATTAAACTTCCGAAAAGCTGCAGACCGCTTATTCATTTCCCAGCCTGGACTAAGCCGACAAATCAAACAGTTGGAAGAGGAATTGCAAGCCCCGTTATTTGAGCGAGATAAAAAGCAGGTCAAACTGACCGCGGCCGGAACCTATTTGAAAGAGGAAGTAGATTTTGTACTCAACCATCTCAAGATTACGGGACAGCAAGTCAAGGAGATTGCCGAAGGTCGGGATGGGGAGTTGCGTATTGGGTTTTTAGGTTCCGCCGCCAACCAGGTATTGCCTGACCTACTCAATCAATTGAACAGCCGCTTTCCAGCCATTACGACGAGTTTGGAGGAATTGAGTAATCAAGAACAGATTGATCGAATCCAAAAGGACAAGTTGGACCTGGGATTTGTCCGCGTCGCTTCTTTACCGGAGGGACTGGAGCGCAAGGTGGCCCATCGGGATACTTTTTCGTTGGTGGTACCTCAAGACCATCCGCTTCAACCATCCGATTTTCATTCCTTGGGACAGTTTGCTGAGGCGCCCTTTATCTTATTCTCCTCAGATTATTCCAACCAGTATTACGAGCAAATTTTAGGAATCTGCAGCGCAGCTGGCTTTCACCCGAAAATCAAGCACAAAACCGTGCATGCGCTGACCATCTTTCGTCTGGTGGCCAATGGGATGGGAGTGGCGATTGTCCCCAGCTCGCTCCTGGTGGGCTATGCCGTGCCCGTGCGTGGCATGGTGATTCCAGGTAATGCGGCCTACACCGAACTTAGCATGATCTGGAAGGCAGCCAATCGAAATCCAGTTTTAGGGAAGGTTTTGGGGTTAATTTGACTTTTTTGTCAACAGTTGACGGTCCACGGTCCACTGTCTTAAATTTCAAAACCAGACCAATTTTCTGATTATCCGCTTTTAAACAATAATCAAAGAAACATTCAACGGTTGACAGTCCACAGACCACAGCCCATCTACTCGACCTTCAAGCCTTATTTTTTTGTTAGGACTAAAGGAGATGTTTTTACCACTTACTTTGTCCTAAAATCCAATCGGCATTCGATCGTCGACAGTGGATCGTTGACACAAAGAAATTCAGGTAGAATATAAGTTGGTGGTTAGATGGCAGATAATCTTTTGACCTTCTCTTTTACGGCTTTTAAAACCGAAGCATTGGCAGCGCTGACCGATTCAATCTCCAGAATTTTCGGAGCGGCACTTTCATCAAAAAAAGTAGCAAGCGCCTGATCCAATTCGTGCGCATGGGTCACCAGCTGATACTCAAATCCATATTCGGCAGCCAAATGCACTGCGCTTAAGGCTTGTGAAGTTTCAAAAAACTCTTCCAACTCCGGTTGCTTGGCGGGCCCATCAATCAATCGGAATATCCCTCCTGCATGGTTGTTGAGCACAATCACCCTCAAGTTGGGCATAGGATACTTATGCCAAAAGGCATTCCGATCGTAGAAAAAGGCCAGGTCTCCGGTGAGCAGGGTGACTGTTGTCTGGGAAACCAAACTGGCACCCACTGCCGTACTGTTGCTGCCGTCGATGCCTGAAGTGCCACGATTGCAGTAGACTGCTTGTGTTCTTCTCCCCAAAAAGTTCACGTACCGAATCGCCATGGAATTGGCTACATGCAATTGCCCGTTTGCAGGCAAGGCATCCAAGACCTGTTTCACAGCCGAATATTCTCCAAATTCCACTTCTTTCAAGGCCTGTTGAAGGGTGGTGGCTACTTGCTCTTCCAGCTGCT
>JBANGF010000013.1:0-4615 GCA_037975655.1 Bacteroidota bacterium
AGAACTTCAATAAACTTTAATGAAGCCGCAATGGCAGTCTCCACATCCGGAAATTCAGGATTAGCTTTCAGACGAATACCTTGTGAATATTTTTCAAGGAGATCTCCTCCATTCCCCAATGCCTGCTGCACCCACTCTTCCTCTCGGCAATAAAACACAATTTTAATTGTTCCTCCAGCAGTATTGAACCCAAGGTGTGTTCCTCGCTTAGGATGCACCCAAGGAAGATGGATGTCCAGATAGTTGTCTTTATCTATTTTCTTCACTTCTGCTGATGGAAAATACTGGAGCAATGATTCAGCTAACAACTGTTGAATGGATAGGGTCGACATAATTGCGGGATTGAAGGGAATTCTAATTGTTCGTTGTTTTTTAGGAAACTAGTTGAATCTTATTTAAACTAAAAACAACGAATGCCCAGCTTTTGGAGCATGAGGATTTATTTTAAAGGATCAAAAAATAAGGACTAAAAAAGTTGACTCATAATAAAAAAGCAAAGCTGCTCTTTGGAACAGCTTTGCTTTTTAAAAAGAAATTAGGCATTCAAATAAGATGCTGCCATCTTAAATAACTTGCTTTCTATATCATGAATTACTCCGTCGGCTTTTGCAATTTTTGCTAATTCAACTAGAACTCCCTTCTTCATATCTGCGGAAAGGTTTCCTGCAAAATATCCAAGTCCAGCAGCCAAATAATTAATTCGTGCTTCAACCGTAAGTGATTTTCTGATTTTGAGCGCATTGTCAACAAACGGCATAATGTCGTGATCTGTGAAATTTGAAGCCCCATCAACGATAGCGCTAATTTCAGATTTAGCAATCTCTCCATCTGCAGCTGCCATTTCAATGAAAAGGAGCATCAAAGTTCCCATTTCTCCTAAGTCGTCAAAAATTTCTTGATTTGTCATTTTGTGTTTAAGTTTTAGGTTTTTTTGTAAACTTCATAAAAATAAAAATGTTTATACAAATAAGAATTTTTTTTAATCTTGTTTTTAACATCAGGTCTATACAAATAATATAGAATCCTATACTTTGCTTGGATATTTATGATTGAAATTTGAAAAAATATTTTTGTTGAATTTTAAAAAAACGGAAAATAAATTTCAACCTACCCCCTACAGGTTAAAGACTGTTTGCATAAATAAACAATATAATGTGGAAAGAAAATCCCCTAGTTAGTAAGAGTATTTGAACTAGCTTATTAATATTCTATCCATTCTCCTCAATATATTCAATCAGTAACTTTCGCAAAATCCTTCGCTCCTCGGCAATGGTTTCCACATTGGATTCCAAATTAATAATCATGCCCTGTAGGTGAGAAAGCGCATTGGCTACCTTGCGAAGCTGCTTGGGATCTAGGGCTAGCACATGGGGTTCCGGTTTTTTCCCCTCCAATCGCTCAAGGCCCAGTCGAGGCATGTCATACACCTCTTCTATGAGCTCCAAAAGTTCGATCCGCTTTTCTCGATAACGAGTTTGATTGCCCAAAAAAATTTGCTCCCTTCGGGTATACAGGGACAATTGACGGACGATACTATCCGATCGGATCAAACGCATGTTGCCTGACTTCAGCTCGTCCCGCGTGGCTAAGTTTTCCACAAAATTAATCCCAGTGACCAAGGAACCTGAGCCTGGCAAGGTAAAATAGGTAAACAAACTGTCTAAAAACGGCTTTTTTTCCAGTCCTCCCTGCATGAGGATGATTAAAGTGTTAAGCTACTGTTTTCTTGAGGTATAGCTAGCCTTTACCTCTTCCATTCGAATGCTATCTAGATCCAAATCCTTGACCAAGCGTTGCGCATACTGTACCCCACGCGCATTTTCTCCCAATCTTTCACGCTGGTTTTCTGCAAAAAATCCCAAGGTGATGGCTGCAAATACCATCAAAAACTCCATCGCATACTTTTGCCAATTTGATTTTTTGGATTTCACCTTTAGGTCTTGGTGTTCCTTTTTCATGGCCTTAATTTTTAAAACCCAAAACTGTTTTTAATAAAAAAAGAAGAAGAAAAATAGGGCGGCATTGGTGATCCGTACCCCCTCGTAATAGCCAATAGTCCTGCGCGAACCATCCATCACCCGACCATCTTCAAGGTAACCTATCGTCCTGCGCGACTGATCCATCGCCCGGCCGTTTTCAAGATACCCAATAGTACCCCTGGATCCATTCATAATTCGCCCATCTTCCACATAGCCAATCGTCCGCCGAGATCCGTCCATGACCCGATTCCCATCCAAGTAACCTATTGTAGACCGAGAGCCATTGGTCACTCGCTCGCCCTCGATGTAGCCCACCGTACGGCGGCTCCCATCCATCAGTCGCTGTGCAAGGCTTGGTGTGACTCCTAGAACCAAAGAAAATAGGGTAATTAGTAGAAAGATTCGCATAGCAGGTAGCTGTTTAGAAGTACTGAAAGGATCATTTTTGTTTAAACTAAGTTATGGGGAAATCCGGTACAAGATAATTCGCTTATCGGACTCTGACTTGGTGCGAACGATTAAGTCTTTGCCATACTGGGCTTGGTAATACTGATTGACCGCCTTGATGTACCTAGACCTTCTCACCCTTCGGTAATCCAAACTTTCAAGATCAGATGCCCCAAATACCTGGTCCAACTGATGTACATCCACCAGTAAAACGGGTTGGTCTAGGAGTTTGGCCACTAGTCGTTCGATATCCTCCACTCCATCTACTGTACCCTGTTCCTCACCAGGAGATACCGGATAAGTCGGATCTGGCTTTTTAGAATGATGATTTTTTCTCCACCAAATACTCCCTCCTACTGCTATCAAGACCAATAGGGCCACAAGTATAGGAAATGACCATTCCTTTAATCCAAAAGACGAAGAATGCTGATTAAAGCGCAAGTCTCCTACTTTTGTGAATTTTTCCAATGGAGCGGTAGGAGGCAATAGAAAGGTAGGATCGCCGTATTTATCAAAAAATACCGCATTGTTTTCTAAAGCAACCGCCACCGCAAAGGACCGAAACTTCCCGAAGTTATTGTCCTTAACAAAATACAAGGTGTTTTCTTTTTTGTGAAGCAGCAACAGCCCAGGATGCGCTTCAAGTTGATACAATTGAACCCCATAATCTTTCAAGTCGAAGGAGGGCAAGATCCATGAACTTAGATTTTTTTGATTTGGAAAGTCCAACTGTATGGAACTCCAGGCTTTGCTCTTGAAGTCAAATACATACCCGTTTTTGTCCGGATAAAAGACATTGGAAGGCTGGTGAATATTTTCCCCCAAAATGGAAAAAACTCGGTCCCCGTCTACAAAAATCCCCACTCCCCCATAGTTCATGGGAGGGGAAGAGACTGGAACAAATTCCCAAAACCCAGTTTTAAAATCAAACTCGAGTAATTCGCTGTGTCCTCTCCAAAATCCATACCTCCCCATGGAATACAATTTTCCCTCTCGCACAAAAAAATGTGCATGACAGTTGAACCCCGAACCGGAACCCTTGTACAAATTTTCCCAACTGTCTCCCGTCCAACGCAAAACCTCAAATCGACAAGGGATAAGCGCTAAAAGTTGTTCCTTAAAATAAACTAAGGTGATGGGATCATCCGTGGTGAGGTAAGGTGAGGCAAGCAGTGCTTCTACCATCTCCTGGGAGATGCCTTGAGGAAGACTTTCCCAAGCAAAATTTACAAAGGATTCCGTGTGATCTATTTTTACCCAATCAAAGGGGGCGTAAGTCTGCTTTTCGGATTGAGCAGAAAGTGTAAGGCAAGAAAAAAAAACTACACTAAAAAAAATAACTGCTTTCATGGTCAAACATTTTTCCTGCTGTCACTTAAACGCCAGAAATCAGGAACTTTATATATTCTAAAGGTACTAAAAACTCGAAAAAAGCATACGTAAAATCTAGAATAGCAAGATTCGGTCCAACAATAGAAATCCCCCCTGCAGAAAAAACCACAGCGGGGATTCCAGAAAACCTGAAAAAGGTGAGCAATTTCTACCCTTACTTCAAGCCTCCAATCATGTCTTCTGGCTTGACCCACTCGTCAAACTGCTCCGAAGTAAGCAAGCCCAAACTTAAAGCTGCGGCTCGCAAGCTCGTTCCTTCCTTGTGCGCCTTCTTGGCGATGGCTGCGGCATTTTCGTAGCCAATGTACGGATTCAATGCTGTCACCAGCATTAAGGAGTTTTCCAAATGCTGTTGGATCATCGGTGTATTCGGTTCAATTCCCACCGCACAATTGACATCAAAGGAAACACAAGCATCCCCAAGCAATCGGGCTGACTGCAGGAAGTTGGCGGCTATAAGTGGCTTGAATACATTCAGTTCAAAATGTCCGTTTGCTCCACCAATGGTGATGGCCACATCATTGCCCATCACCTGCGCGGCCACCATGGTCATCGCCTCCACCTGGGTAGGATTGACCTTGCCCGGCATGATTGAGGATCCAGGCTCATTTTCTGGAATCAAGATTTCCCCAATTCCCGAGCGAGGACCAGAGGAAAGCATGCGGATGTCGTTGGCAATCTTCATCAAGGACACGGCCAACTGCTTCAAAGCGCCGTGGGTTTCAACCATGCCGTCGTGTGCAGCGAGTGCCTCAAACTTATTGGGCGCGGTCACAAAAGGAAGGCCTGTCAGTTCT
>JBANGF010000030.1:0-3996 GCA_037975655.1 Bacteroidota bacterium
TATTCCTGATTACTGAAGTTGACTACTCAGGTTCTTTACCTTGTTGCTTAGGTCGAGGATCGCATTGGCATAGCGCGTATCCCATTCTTCCAATCGGCTTGTATTTTGGATGGCTACCTCGTACTGGATTCCTGGAAGGATCCAGGAGGCATAACCGGAGAAAGGATCGTTACATACGTAAAGCGACTTGTACCATTCGCCGTAGTACATTCCCTTGGGATCAATCCAACTTTTTTCCAAACCGATCAACCCGGTATTAATTTTTTTCAGTTGCGCTGATGTTAGCTTTTCAGATCCCATGGCATTTTGAAGCGCATTTTGATAGCCTTCTGAACTTTCCTCCAACTGCTTCAAAGCAAGAGCAACCTGGTCAAATCCTCCAAAAGTGGCATCCATAGCTTTCACATTTTTTACAGCCTGCTCAAAGTGCCCTTTCAAATCTTTGGCATAACGAGGCACATCGTAGGGAATGATCGTTGCATTGGCTTGACGGATCGCAACTAGCCCAAACACTTGCGCTACAGCACCACCCATCTTAAAGCTTGGATCAGAAAACTTGCTGTAATAGTGAATATTGTCATAGTTGGAGTGGTAGGCAGTGGTGCCTCCAGAGCCGCCGCTCAAAGATGGAATACCTACGTGCATGTAAAAGGCAATGTGGTCGGAGCCACCGCCCAAATTACCGATTCCTGGCTCTGCATTTTTTCCTGCCCAAATCTCAAACACTGTTTTTGCTGAGTCGGGGTAGATTACTTCTTTGAAAGCATCAATGATCAATTTCTTCAAGGTAGGAGCAGCTGAAGCACCAAAATTTCTGCCAGAGGCACCCCCGTCAAAGTTCATGTAGGAAATGGCCTTTGCACCCAACTCTTCTCGCAAATGCTCTACCCATTCTGTAGATCCAATTACGCCCTGCTCTTCGGCATCCCAATGTCCAATCAAAATAGAGCGGGAAGGCTTTTGTCCATTTTTGTACAATTCGCCCAAGGCTTCCGCAAAGGTGAGCAACATGGCTGTGCCTGAATTTGGATCCGTCGCCCCGAAAGACCAAGCATCGTAATGGCTGCCCAAGATGATCCACTCGTCAGGATGATCTTTACCGATAAAAGTGCCTACCACATTATTGGCACGGATAAATTCTGGTTTTTGATCCACCATTACGCGAACCTTCAAGTCAGCACCGCCAGTCAGCTTGTAAGGGAAAGGCAAGCCTCCTTGCCAGCTTGCAGGCACATCTGCACCTGTCATTCTGCTCAAGATCTCTTTGGCAGCACCATAGCCAATCGGGGTCACCGGGATGGTATGGAAGTCAACTGTTGCCGGGTCGTCTCGCTTGATTTTTTCTGGACCATCCAAGGGTAGGGCAGGTCGGTTGGGTGTCAAGGGATCACCTGTAAAATCTAAAGTCAACATGGAACCACGTTGGATGGTGGTTTCGTTATAGTAAGGGCCTTTAGGGTATACATCTCCTCTGGTAAATCCAGAATCCTTTGGATCTGTGTATACCACTAAGCCGACCATGCCTTGCTGTTCTGCAAATTTGGCCTTGTAGCCTCGGAAGTTGCCTCCATAACGAGCGATGGCAACTTTTCCTTTTAGGGGAACTCCCATTTCCACCAGCTTCATGAAGTCTTCTCGTGTACCGTAGTTGACGTAGACCACCTCTGCTGTGACATCTCCGCTGCCTGAGAAGGCATTGAAGCCTAGGTGTAGTCTGGGATCTGTAGAGAAAGGATCTTCTGCAAGTTCTCCTTCTTTTTGAGAAAGCGTAAGCTGCACGGGGCTAATGATTTGTAGTTCAGATTTGCCGGGATGATTGGGTAAATACACATCGTAAGGCCATACCTTCACATCCATGCCTGCTTGAGACATGATTTGCACCATGTAATCTTTGACTAACTCATTTTCAGGGGTACCGGCAATGTGTGGATTTTTGGTGAGTTCAGTGAGGTGAACTTTAAATTGGTCGTAATTGACGGCTTTGAGATAGTCTGCCTCAAATTTCTTTTGGGCTGCAAGTTTGGATGTAAAAAATCCATCTTGCTGTGCTTGCACACTTAGCGAAAGGAGCGAAGCTGCAGCGAGGTAAAGTAGTTTTTGTTTCATTGGGTAGGTGTAATTCCTAAAATACTTCTTGGGGAACCTTCAAGTTAGAATTTTCCACAAGTAAATAAAAAAGGCCATGGGTTTTTTCCATGGCCTGTTGTTTTAATTGGTTTTCAATCCGGGAGACCTTTCCAAAAACTCTTGGTAAAGTCGGATATGTCGGTTGGACATTGGGATTCTGTACCCATCGATAAACACATGGTGGATCTGAGATCTGGTTTCAAAGGGATCGCCAGTGGAAACAATCAGGTTGGCACGCTTGCCTGCCTCTACCGATCCGTATTGGTCTGCCACCCCGAAAATTTCAGCAGGATTGATAGTGACCGCCTTCAAAGCTTCCTCTTTTCCAAGACCATAAGCTGCAGCAAATGCTGCGTGGAATGGAAGGTTTCTCACATTTTCTTCCTCATCGGTACGTAGCGCCACTTTTACTCCAGCTTTTGCAAGCATGCCTGCATTGGCGTAGGGGGTGTCATAGCGGTCCGAACCTCGAGTAGGAAGATCTTGGATTGGTCCTGTAACCACTGGTATTTTTGCTTTGGCGATTTGCTCAGCTACGCGCCAGCCTTCAGCCACTCCGGTAAAGATGACTTTGATGTTCTTTCCTTCCACCCATTTGATGGCATTTAGGATATCTGAAGCTGAATTTACTTCGATCAAAAGCGATAGTTCACCAGTAATTACCTTGGAAAGTTGCTCCATTTCTGGGTAATAGGTGAGCTCTGCTCCAGACTTCTTCAATTCTAGGTAGCTTTTTGCATTTTCCCAGATCTCATTTGCCTCTTTCATTGCCTTCTCCCCATCTTTCTTGATGTCTTCATCTGATCTTCTGTCAAATCGACCACGGCGACCCGAACTAGGGAAGGTCATGGCTACCGTCTTGAAGCCTCCATACATTTGGTCAGGCGTATAGCCATTCAAGTTGATTAGGGCAGCAGTTCCCGGAAATAATCCACCAGAGGGAACAGTCAATACTGTAGTGACCCCAGAAACTCGGGTAACCCCGATGGCTTCTGAATTGGGATTCACGGTTGTTAAAGCTTGCATGTTAGGCGTTACATTCCCTACATCGGAATAGTCCACTGTTTCAGGGACAGAACTTACCTCCACCAATCCCAAACGGGTACCGCCGTCGATGATACCTGGGTAGATAAACATGCCTGTGCAATCAATGACTTCAGCACCTTCGCTGGAGAGGGTGGTCCCCACTTGGGAAATTTTGCCGTTCTCTAGCAATACAGAAGTATTTTTAAGTGTGCCTTTGGTCACCGTGACTACAGTGGCATTCTTTAGGAGAAATTTTCCATTTCGAGGCTTTACAAACTCCCCGTCGATTTGGGCTACAGCCACCACAGGAAGTAGGGCTAGAAGTGCAGCGCAAAAACTTTTTAAAATTCGTTTCATAGTTCTTGAATTTTCGGGGTGATTAATGTTTTTCTTTCGCAAATGCACCTTGAAATGCTTCAAAGTACTTATCTACATCCTGCATGCAGCGGTGTGCTTCTTCATTGGCACGTAAGAAAATGGGCTCTACCATTTCAGTAGCTGCTACAAATTGGCGCTGGTCTTCTTTATCGGCTTTGCGATCAAAATATTTCACACCATCTACAAAGGTCATTTGTGGGACAGCATAGGAAGAAAGTGGATGTCCTTCGAAGATGACAAGATCGGCTTGTTTGCCTACCTCGATCGATCCCACTTTATCCTCGATTCCCAATTGCTTGGCGGGATTAATGGTGATCATGGCAAGTGCCTCCTCGTCAGTTAATCCTCCATAACGCTGGGTTTTACCAGCCTCATGGTATAGGTGACGGATCAGTTCAGCTGAGTCGGAGTTGATCGAAGTAATGGCTCCATTTTTCTGAAGGATGGCTGCATTGTATGCTGTGG
>JBANGF010000033.1:0-5634 GCA_037975655.1 Bacteroidota bacterium
TGGCTGGCTACGGTGACGTAGGAAAAGGATCCGCTGCCTCCCTTCGTGGAGCTGGTGCTCGCGTAATCGTGACTGAAATCGACCCAATCTGTGCGCTACAGGCTGCCATGGACGGCTTTGCCGTGAAGAAGATGGCCGATGCGATCAAAGAAGCAGACATCGTAGTGACTGCTACGGGCAACAAGGACATCATCACCGGAGCTCACTTCAAGGCGATGAAGGACAAGGCGATTGTGTGTAACATTGGCCACTTCGACAACGAGATCGACATGGCTTGGTTGAACGGTAACTATGGCCACACGAAAAACGTGATCAAGCCTCAGGTAGACTTATACGAAGTAGATGGCAAGGAGATCATCATCTTGGCGGAAGGCCGATTGGTAAACTTGGGTTGCGCTACAGGTCACCCATCCTTTGTGATGTCCAACTCCTTCACCAACCAGACTTTGGCACAGTTGGAATTGTGGGCCAATTACAAGAACTATACCCCAGGTGTGTATGTACTTCCCAAGCACTTGGACGAGAAGGTTGCCTTCTTGCACCTGGCCAAATTGGGCGTACAGCTCGACACCCTTTCCGACGACCAAGCCAAGTACATCGGCGTGGAAGTGAAGGGGCCGTTTAAGCCAGAATACTATCGCTACTAAGAGCAGGTAGGTTAACTCTCTTTTTAAGATTTCAAAAAGGAGCTCGAGTTGAGCTCCTTTTTTCTTTTCAATTCATTTAAAGGGGAGTATATTGAAAAAAAATAGAAACAACATGAATTATACCGAAGGAATGCTCCGAGAAGGGTCTTTGAAGGGCAAAAACATATTGATTACAGGTGGCGGTACGGGCCTAGGCCGAGCCATGGGTGAGTATTTTTTGGAATTGGGGGCCAACCTGGTGATTACCTCGCGGAAGTTGGAGGTGCTTGAAGAAACCGCCAAGGAGATGATGGCCAAATCAGGGGGAAAGGTCGTGCCACTCGCATGTGATGTTCGTGACATTGCCCAGGTGGAAGCCATGTGGGCACAGTGTATTGCTTCCTTTGGACAGATCCACGGGGTCTTAAATAATGCAGCGGGCAACTTTATCAGTCCAACCGAGCGCCTTTCTGCCAATGCCTTCAATACGGTTTTGGATATTGTGCTGAAGGGAACCTCACAGGTTACCCTTACGGCCGGTAAGCACTGGATAGCAGCCAAGCAGCCGGGGGTATTTTTAAATATTGTCACTACTTACGCCTGGACAGGTTCGGGCTATGTGGTCCCTTCCGCGGCTGCTAAAGCTGGGGTTCTTGCATTGACACGCTCCCTTGCTGTGGAGTGGGCCAAGTATGGCATCCGATCCAATGCGATTGCTCCAGGGCCTTTCCCTACAGAAGGAGCCTGGAGTCGACTACTGCCGGGTGATTTGGTGAAGAAATTTGACCCGGCGAAGAAGGTTCCAGTTGGACGAGTAGGCGTACACCAGGAGTTAGCTAACTTGGCTGCTTACTTGATTTCTGACTTCTCTGCCTATGTAAATGGGGACGTGATCACAATTGATGGGGGAGAATGGTTGAAAGGTGCTGGAGAGTTCAATAATTTGGAGATGATACCTCAAGAAATGTGGGATATGATGGAGGCATCTCGCGGAAAAAAGCCCTAAGCCCCAAATTACTTTGGGGCTATGTCAAAGCCAAATGGAAAATTAGAGGAGCTTAGTACTCCGATAATCGAATACCTTCCAATTAGCAGTAATTCAAAAAAGTCTCGCCAAATACAAGAAATGCAAACCCCATCCTTAAATCTGAACCGTCAAGAGTTTGGAGATCCGATCAACAAAGGCAATGTCCTTACTTTGGAGCAAGCTCATACCCTTTTAAATGAGTGGGTACTGAATGATCGGTTGAAGGTGCACATGAAACAAGTGGGGCACCTGATGAAGGCCTATGCGCTCGAGCAGGGTCTTGATGTCTCGGAAGCCCATAAATGGTACTTGGCAGGTTTGCTTCACGATGCGGATTGGGATCAGTGGCCCGACCAACATTGTCGAAAAATCATTGAGGAACTGGAGGCAAGAGCTTTCGATCCAGAAATAATTCGTGCCATTGCCTGTCATGGTCCTCGCTATTTTGGAGTGGAGCCCCGTACCCCGATGGATAAAATGCTTTATGCCTTTGACGAACTCAGTGGACTGGTGCATGCCTACTCCCTGATGCGACCGGAAGGTTATAAGGGTATGGAAGTGAAGGGGGTGAAAAAGCGCCTCAAGGACAAAACCTTTGCCGCACAAGTAAGCCGGGAGGATATTGATGATGCTGCCCAGCGTGCTGCAATGCCTGTAGATGACTTGATTGCATTTGTGGTGGCCAACCAAGGCTCAGCTGATTTAACCTAAAAAGTAAAAGAGCCGCTTTTGCGGCTCTTTTTCATTCTTCTTCTTCTAATTCTTGAGTAACCGGCTTGAAATTTCCAGGAGGTAGGTCTGGGCTCACTTCAGATTTTTCAAAAGGAAATACTTCCAATATGGAACTCTCGGTAATGTCCGGTACCCGGAAACTCACGAGCATGTTGCTCAAACTTTCTTGAATGCGGTCGAAGGCTTGCTTGACATCTTCTGCCGTCACAATCATGTATTGGGTCACCTTTTTCTCTTTCCCATTGTCCCCATCCGCGATCAAATAAGTCACCTTGCACTTGTACCAGATGTCTGCATCCTCGTAAAAAAATACATCCACGATGTTACTCTTGCTGATTCCAGATACTTGAAAATCTCCACGAATTTGAGATCCAAGCTTATCGTAGAGGATTGCTTCCGCTTCCGTAAAGGATACAGCATCCACTAAATATTGTTCCGAAATACTTTTCAAAAGACCCTCTTCAGTTTCTTTCGCATATTTTACTTTACACAAAAACCAGATTCTCATTTGCTACTTAGTTAAGGCTTCGAATCTACCGCATCTCTTGCAAAGCGCTAACGAAACTCAAAAAAATATTTTTATCACAGCAAAAAAAGTGGAATTGGTGATAGGGTCCTTTTTCCTTAAAAGGATATCTGAGTGGAACCTTGTTTGATGCCGCTGATTTAGTAGTTTTAGGAAAGGCTAGTCGGGGCCCTCAATTAAAAAAAAAACGAATTGTTCCATGTGGCGAACCTTCACACGTAGTTTTCCGATTCAACTTCTCCTACTTCACTTGCAAAAGAATCTTTCTTTGCTGTTGATTTGGGGGGTATTGTTGGGATTTGTGCTCAAGCAATTTGGGGTAGTGCTTGGGATCCCTTATTTGTTTTTGGACCCCGAATACCTGAATGAAGTTTCCTGGCTTAGTTTTTTTTGGATGGGGCTAGGCCTAGCGGTATTTACCATGGTCTTCCACATGACGACCTACATTATGGATGGCTGGCGCTTCTCTTTCCTTGCCGTGGTGCATCGGCCCTTCATTCACTTTTGCTTCAATAACTCTCTAGTTCCTCTCTTCTTCTATCTCCTCTATACAATCCAATTTATCGCTTTCCAATTGGACAATGATCTGGGCTCCAAAGGGGAAGTGCTTCGCCTGTACCTAGGATTTGCTTTAGGAAGCATTCTGACCTATGCTATTCTATTCGGATACTTAAGTTTGACCAACAAGGGTTTTTTTAACCTTTTCTCCGGGACTATCGACAAGCGATTAAGAAAAGTGAGTCGAAGTCATCGATTGAAAAAAGGGGAAGCAGATCCGTTCAATTTGGAAGGACCTAGTGTGCAAGTTTACTTGAATCTTAAATTGCGGTGGGAGCAAGTGCGCCCAGACATTTCCCGCTTTGAAAAGGCAAAATTACTTCGAGTTTTTCACCAAAATCACTGGAATCTTTTCTTGATTCAAGTCTTTTTGGTCGTCTTGGTACTTTTTCTCGGGCTATTCAACGAGCAGGAAATTCTGCAGTTCCCTGCAGCGATGAGTGCGCTACTATTGCTTTCCATTCTGCTTATGGCAGTGGGTGCATTGACATTTTGGTTTCGGACTTGGGCTGCAGTAACAGTGCTGGTTTTGGTCTTGGGAGCCAATTACTTCTCTACGATTCCTTGGTTGACCAAGCCGCATCAAGCCTATGGCATGAATTACAGCCCTCCTCCAGCGCCCTACAACTTGGCTAGACTGGATGCATTGGTCCATCCCGATACCTTGCAGAAAGACAAGCAGGAGGTGCTGCAGATTTTGGATCGTTGGCGTGCCAAGTTTCCGGAAGACAGCAAACCAAAGTTGGTGCTTGTGGCGGCGAGTGGTGGTGGACAGCGGGCAGCTTTGTGGACCCTAAAAGTACTTCAAGAGGTCCATACCGCTACTTCAGGGGAACTGACAAAACATTCATTTCTTTATACCGGTGCCTCTGGTGGTGTATTGGGAGAGGCTTTTTTCCGTGAGTTATACCTGAGGTCCCAAAGTGACCCAAACTTGCGTCTCGATGATCCAGCGTATCTGCAGCAGTTGGCGGCTGACAATCTCAACCCCATCCTGTTTAGTCTTTTAGTCAATGATCTTTTATTTCCTACTCAGAAATTGGAGTACGAGGGGAGGGTCTATGCCAAGGATCGGGGTTTTGCCTTTGAGGAGCAACTCAACAAAAACACAAAAGGGATTCTAGACAAGTCCTTGGCTGACTACAAAGATCCGGAAAGGTTGGGACAGGTTCCCTTATTACCGCTAACAACCTTAATCACCAACGATGGCAGGAAACTGATTATCTCGCCGCATTCATTTTCCTTTTTTGGGAGCGCAGGAATACCTGGTACTCAATCCAAAGAGTTGAAACAGTCCATCGATTTCATGCGGTTTTTTGCGGCCCATGATCCCGGTAACCTGCGATTTTTGACCGCCTTAAGGATGAGTGCGACCTTTCCTTTTGTGACGCCCAATGTGGAACTTCCCTCCAATCCCGTGATGAAAACGATGGATACGGGGCTGTCGGATAATTTTGGGATTCAAGATGCGCTACGTTTTTTGTATGTCTTTCAAGAATGGATCGGAGCAAATACCTCAGGAGTGGTGCTGGTGACTATTCGTGATTCGGAAAAATCCCCCGAAATCTCTAGTTCAGCATCTACTAAAATTCTAGAAAAAATCGGTTCTCCCCTGAAAAGTATCTATGGCAACTGGGATAAGATGCAAACCATTCACAACGAGGTGCTATTCAATTACATGGCAGCGTCTATGCCTTTTGGGGTGGAAAAAATTGAGTTTGAATATGCGCCTGGGAAACTCCCCACTCAGGGATTGGGAAATCTCGGCAGTATGCAGCGTGCCTCACTCAATTGGAGGCTGACTGCAAAGGAAAAACGTTCGATTCTCGCCAATATCCAAACCCAAGCCAATCAAGCGGCTTTGGTTCGTGCAAAAGAGGTGTTTCTTAAATAAGGGGAAAGGACTGGAGCGTTTTTGAATTAATACCCGATCCCTATTTTTTTGTAAATGAAGTGCATCAACCAGGCGGGTCCTATCATCAAAAATTGTACATCCTTTAGAAAAGAAGGTTTCTTACCTTCGATTTTGTGTCCGTAAAATTGAACAATCCAGGCAAGCACAAAAACCCCTAAACTGATGTATGCCAGATTGCCAGGGAAAGAAATAGTAAGGTAATTAGCCAAGGCCAAGCAGAGAGCAGAAAAGAGCAACATACCTAGCGTAA
>JBANGF010000035.1:0-5077 GCA_037975655.1 Bacteroidota bacterium
CTGGCTGGAAGTGTATGTTCGCTTCCAATCGCGCGCAGAAGGCATCTGTGATGCTGTGCTCAGGATGACCTTCATAAGGACCATTTGCTAGTAGTTCGTAGGTGGCCTGGTACCGTCCTCTTCCCAGTTTCGAAATTTCCCCAAAATACACGGGAAGGTTCATACTTTTGGCGATGTGCTCCGCCCCTTCAAAGAAGTACGCGGATCGGTTTAGAAAAGGGCGCTGGTAACGGGTGGTCCGGCGATTGGGACGCTGATCTGCTGCAAGTTGGACTACGCGGTGTTCGGTAGGTAAGGTTTTGACAGTTTCACGAAACTCATTTTTCTCCGTGATGGTATTCCCAAAGCGGGTACGCGCCTGGTACATGAGTTCGTTGAAAAAAGGGCTGTTAATCTTTAAATAAACGCCCTCGGAAGGCACCTCGCTGAGTACAGCGGCTTGCTGAAGTCCCATTTCCCAATTGAAAAAATGCCCAGCAAGAAGTAAAACACTGGATCCATCTTTCACTCCTTGATCTAGGAAATCTTGATTGGTGATCGTAAATCTTCGGGCCAGTTCCTCCTTGGAAATGGTGAGCGACTTAATGGTCTCGGCGATGGAGTCAGTGAAATTTCGATAGAATCGGTTGCGGATGGCTTTGCGCTCTTTTGCAGTTTTTTCAGGAAAAGCATGGAGCAGGTTTTCGTCAATCACTTTTTTGCGGTAGCGAATCACATACCTAGCGATGAGGTAGAGAAAATCAGTGAATAGGTACAAAATCCCGAGGGGTAATCGGGAAAAGAGGCGAAAGAAAAACATGCGCTTGCGATGGTGTGGGGTAACTTGCCCCTCCTGGGGGCAAAAGCTCCTACAAAATAAAGGAAAAGCAGGGAAATAGGAGGGGAATTTAGGTATAAATTGAGGCATTGCGTACTTTTGAACTATGTCGGAAGTTCAGCGAAGGAAATATTCTCAGGAAGAGCGATCTGTGATCTTTGATGGGGAATTTATGCCCCACATCGATTCCATGTACAACTTTGCTTTTCGACTCACTTTCGACGAAGATGATGCCAAGGATTTGGTACAGGATACCTACATGAAGGCTTTCCGCTTCATCAATTCCTTTGAGCAGGGCACCAATGCGAAGGCTTGGCTTTTTCGCATTCTCAAAAACAGTTTCATCAACGATTACCGAAAGAAGAGCAAGAAACCGGCTACTGTAGACTACCAGGAAGTAGAGACTTTCTACAATTCGGATGATGTGGACTACCAAAGCACAAGTGACCTTCGCGCGGAATCGGTCAAGGATATGTTGGGGGATGAGATTTCCAATGCCTTAAACGGCTTGGCGGTAGATTTTCGTACCGTTATCATTCTCGCAGATTTGGAGGGATTTACCTACGAAGAAATGGCAAAAATTTTGGATATTCCCATCGGAACCGTGCGCTCTAGGCTGCATCGGGCAAGGAATCTCTTGAAAGAAACATTAAAAGGCTATGCCCAATCGATGGGCTACGGCAGGGACGAGGAGGAGGACTAAACGATTAGCTATGGAAAATACAGACGCATCATCCCCAGAGCGGAAATTGCAGTGCAGCGACGTTGGCAAATGCTTTCAGCTCCTCGAGCGTATCCTCGATGGGGAGCTCGTGGAAGGTGGCAACGAAATGTTGCAAGAAAAGCTGGATAAATGTCAGCCCTGCTTTGCACATTTTCATTTGGAGCAAGCGATTCGAGAGGTGCTTAAGACCAAATGCACCAAACAACCTTTACCTGATAAACTGGCGGAGTCCATCCGTCAAATGATTCAAGACGCACGATGAGTATTCCTTCCGGTAAAGCCATTATTTTTTCTGCTCCGTCTGGTTCTGGAAAGACTTCCCTGGTCAAGCACTTGATGCAGCATGTGCCTCACCTGGGTTTTTCCATTTCCGCCTGTACCCGAGATCGAAGAGGAAGACATGAGGTGCATGGACGAGATTACTATTTTTTAAGTATCGATGAGTTCAAGCAAAAGATTGACCAGGATGCCTTTGTGGAGTGGGAGGAAGTGTATGCGGGCAATTTTTATGGCACCTTGAAAGAGGAGGTGCACCGAATTTGGAAGGAAGGGAAAGCAGTGATTTTTGATGTGGATGTCAAAGGTGGGCTGGCTCTTAAGAAGTATTTTGGAGAGCAGGCCTTGGCTATTTTTGTGAAGGTGCCTTCTTTGGAGGTTTTGGAGTCCCGGCTAAACGATCGCGGGACCGAAACAGAGGAATCATTATCGCGACGAATTTACAAGGCCAAGTTTGAAATGACCTTTGAGAAGCAGTTTGATGTGACCGTTCTCAACGATGATTTTGCTCGATCTTCGACCGAGACCGTAGCCTTGGTGACGGAATTTTTAAATCGTTAAAGATGAAGATAGGGCTGTACTTCGGTAGTTTCAACCCCATTCATGTGGGACACTTGATTATTGCCCAGACGCTCTTTCATCGGGGAAAATTAGACCAGGTTTGGTTTGTGGTAAGTCCTCAAAATCCATTTAAAAAACAAGAATCGTTGGCGCATGAGCAGGATCGACTCCGGATGGTGGAACTTGCAATCGATGATAACTACCAATTTAGGGCCTCTGATGTGGAGTTTCGCATGCCAAAGCCCAGCTACACCATCGATACACTAACCTACCTGAGCGATAAGTATCCGCAGCACCAGTTTTCTCTATTTCTAGGCTCAGACAACTTGAATCATTTTTCGAAATGGAAAAACTACCAGGCGATCTTGGACCAGTATCCCATCTTGGTGTATCCTCGTCCGGGGGAGTTTAAGCGGATGGACCATCCTGGAGTCAGCTATTTGGAAGCTCCCTTGTTGGATATTTCTGCTACCTTCATTCGACAATCCATTCAGGAGGGGCTGTCGGTCCGCTACCTCCTTCCTCAGCGCGTGGAGGAGTACATTTTGGATAAAAAACTGTACCAGTAAAAAATCCCACTTTTCGAGTAAAATAGATTAGCGGTTTTTTCTGCGTGGATCAGCGTGAGAAAAAAAGTTTCACGCAAAGAGGCAAAGACGCGAAGAGAAAGTTCCTTCCCGTGATGTTCTGGGACAAGCTTTGCACCCCTGCGTCTTCGCGAGAGAAAAAAAATACCCCCACCCCCTTGTAAGGGGGTGTCGCCCAACTAGGCCTTCAGATAGATTTTCTAAAATCAAATTCTATTTGAAATAGAAAATCTAACTTCTTAATTAATTGTTTAGAATATCAATAATTTGATTCCCCCTTGAAAGGGGGTTAGGGGGATTTACTGTTATTTTTTGGGTCGTGTGGAGATGTTTTTCCAAATCCATTCCCCCACCTGTTTGCCCTGCTTGCTGCCTTCTTCGATGGCGGGCATGTAATGAATACCTCCATAAAATCGGCTGATGGCCGCTTCGGATGCCGCCTGAGAGAAGGAGTCAAACTCCCGAACAGGTAGGCCATAGTTCACCTCGGTACTGTCTACGATGTGGAGTTGATCCCCAAATAGCTGTGCCAAGGTATAGGATGCTGCCGTAGAGGCTACGCTATGCCCAGAGGTGTGCTCCGGAAAGGGAGGGGTTTGAAGTAGGGGAACCCAGTTTTCATCAATGTGCTGGTTGATGTAGGTTTCAGGGCGTATGGTGCGGCTTCGGTATTTTTCATCCCAGCAGGCGATAAAGGCTTCGTTGAGCGAGATGGCTGTAAGTGCCAAGGCTTCTATGGTGCCTTTCCAGTCTTTTTTAGCAGTAGCCGAAGCAATGGAGGCAATCCCCATCCAATGGCCACCTGGAGTGATTTTCTTAGTGGCAAACATGACGTGTCCTTTGACATTCATTTTGTAGGGATTGCAATCCCAAAACATGGCAATGTCTGTTTGCTCCTTCGTAGCCTGCCTTTGGATATCGTATACTTCTTTCGCTAGCTTGTAAAATTCAGAGTTGGGATCGGTAGAGAATGCAGGTGGGGCATTTACTCGAAACTGGGAAGCGGAGTCCAATACAAAGGTTCGAATTTTATTCCAATGCGGCTCTACAGCCTCCATGTAAGCAGGAGGGGTAGGCTGCCAAGTACCTGGCTCGCTGGTGACAGTGTACTTGGGAAATGATCTGCTCTGGTGGTAGTTGTCCTTTTTGGAGTATTCCCGAACCTTATCCCCAATGGCTTGCCCGAAGGCTACAGAAGCTTCAAATACCTCGTCAGGAATCCCTTTTTCTTTGAGTTCTGCAAATACGGAGTCCCGATGTGCATGCATTTTTTCCTCAGAAAAAATCAAGGCAGTTCCCACATGGTAATACGCGGCTAAAGAAGCCAAGGGAGGGTAAATATTTGCTGGAACAGGGACTGTGATGGGTTCGGACCCATTTAGCTGCCCCATCAAGGAAGCGTAATTCGTAGGATCAGTGGCTGCTGCTACTTCATAACCCGCCAAGGAGGAATAGGAATAAATTCGGGCAGCAACTGGAGGTGAAAAAATATCGTGGATAATCACTTCCGTGATTTGGTTTTGAGCACGGTGAAAATAGCTTCCATCGGTGATGGCCTGGGAGTAATCTTTTTTCTCTTGACATGCAGTCACTGCTACCAATAGCAGGATGGGGAGGAGCAATACTCTTTGGAAACGCATGGGATTGTCAGAAGGGGATAAGTAGCTGGGGGTGCCTTGAAATTTGTTATCCAAGAAATTCAAAGTTACCTAAATGGATAAAATTCCCAAATGATAAAAATCAGGTTTTTACTGCACCCAAAGTGGAGTACTTCCATTTTTAGCGCCAAGAACCCATCTTTTTCCTTGGACTTGCACGAAGTGGAGGCTTCGTAACTCTACCGGACCAGGGGCCGAAACCTGAACAGGCAGAGATACCCATGCCCAGTTTTTCCAGGTATAGGCAAGTGGAGGAAGATTGAGCGATTTACCTAAGTCAGCACGGAAGCCTGTAAAATTACCGCCAAGCCAAACTTGTCCATCGGCCTCAGAAAAGCGAATGCTTGAAATGGGCGCCCACTGTGCTTGCATGGGGAAGGGGACAAACTCAAAACCTCCCTTGGCATCCTGGAAGTAGACTCCTGACTGGAAATTATAGGCCGTCAATTTGTGG
>JBANGF010000048.1:0-6457 GCA_037975655.1 Bacteroidota bacterium
ACGCCGAGAATGAGTAAGGTTTGGGAAGAGGATTTGGACAATGAGAAATATGATTTATGAAATACGAAGTACGAAAATTAATTGTACAAAGTACCAGGTACCAAGTACCAAGTACCAAGTAGGGATTTGAATTAGGACTAGATTTCTGCAATAAAAATGGATAAAGTACCAAGTCTTCTGCCTGCGGCAGGAAAATAAGAACAAAGTATGGTCAAGTACACAAATGTTTCTTATAAAGGTACTTGGTACATTGTACTTCGTACTTTGTACAAAATTACGATCTCGACACAATCAGATCCTCCACGCATTGCACCCAAGTATCATTCGAGTTGAGGCTGGGCACAAGATCCCAATGCTCGCCGCCGAGTTCCTCAAACTGCTCCTTGTATTCTTCGCCGACTTCCACGGTAGTCTCTAAGCAGTCTGCCACAAAGGCAGGAGAGAAAACGAGTACTTTTTTTACTCCTTCTTTCGCGAGATCCTTAATCAGGTCCTCCGTGTAGGGCTTGATCCATGGATCTTTACCCAGGCGGGATTGGAAGCAGGTCATCACTTTATCTTCAGGAAGACCGAGTTTCTCAGCCACCAGTCGGGTGGTCTGGAAGCATTGCGCTCGGTAGCAAAACTGATTTTTCAGCCCATAGGCTGCGCAGCAACTGCCAAGTTTGCAGTGTCCATCCACACTTCCCTTGCGAATTTGCCGTTCGGGAAGGCCATGGTAAGAGAAGACATACCGCTCATACTCGCCCTTTTGCATCGCCTTGCGTCCCAATTCAGCCCAAGCTTCCAAAAAGAGGGGATGGTCCACGTAGTTGCTGATGAAGGTCATCTCAGGGATAATCTGCCATCCACGGGCGATTTCCATGACGCGGTCCATGACGGATCCATTGGTAGCAGAGGCATATTGAGGAAATAAAGGGAGCACAATGATCTTCTTCACATTGGCTTTCATCAACTCTTCCAAACCCTTTTCGATGCTAGGATTTTGGTAGCGCATGGCCATGGCCACGAGGTATTTCTTTGGATCGAGCCTTGCTACCAGCTTGTCCTTGAGGTCCTGCGTATGAAAAAGTAAGGGGGAACCCCGATCGGTCCAGAGTTTGCGGTATTCTCCGGCGGATTTCGGGGCACGGAAGGGGGCAATTATCAGGTTGACCAGCATCCATCTCGGGATAAGTGGAAAGTCGATCACGCGTCCATCCATCAAAAATTCCCGCAAGTACTTACGTACATCTCCAGTTTTGGTGCTGTCAGGGGTACCCAAATTGACCAATAAGACTCCTATTTTTGCTTGACTCGTAGACATAAAGTGATGTATTTCCCTAGAAAAGCCCAAAAATAGGCCCTTTGTTTTACTTTTTTGAAACTAAGTTTAAAACAAAGGTGAAAGTGGCTGAAAGTGATTTAACCAAGAATCAATCGGCTTCTCCTGGTTTCTTTTTAAGGGCCCATTTCATTAAAGGGGCTGCAGACATGGAGGTAACAAGGGCCATTACCACCAGGGCAACGAATAATTTTTCATCGATGAGCCCGTTTTCTAGGGCAATAAGGCCCAAGATAATTTCCATTGCCCCGCGCGCATTCATCCCAAAACCTACTGCTAATGCATCCTTGGGACTATAACCAGAGCGTAGAGCTCCATAACCGCTTCCAATAATTTTACCAGCAAAGGAAATTGCAAGAATAACCAATACTAAACCGAGGTCAAAGTTGGTAAAGAAGTTGATCTTCAATCCGATGGAGACAAAGAATAGGGGAGCGAATATGTTGTTGATGAACTGATGGATGATTTCTTTCGCCTTTTCAGACAAGTGATCCGAGTCGCCAAGGGCTACGCCAAAAAGGAAGGCTCCAAAAATAGCGTGAATTCCAAGCCATTCGGTAAAGGCAGCAGCCAAAAAACAAAATGCCATGGACAGGGAAAGAACCCCACCTGGCCAAGCCAATTTTTTGTTGGTCCAAGGGAGTACCTTGTTCAACAATCCCTTTCCAAGAGTAAGCATGAATACGGTAAAAAGGAGGGTAATCCCGATCGTATTGATCAAAGAGAAATTTCCTGCTTTCCCCATAAAAGAAAGGATCACAGAAAAGATCAACCAACCTATCAAGTCATTGACCATGGCACCAGCGACAATGACCATACCCATTTTGGTTTTAAACAAATTCATGTCCATTAAAATCCGCACGACGACTGGAAGGGCGGTAATTGACATGGCTGTTCCCATGAATAAGGAAAAGAGTAATTTTTTGTCTTCTGAGATCCCAAAGAATTCTGGGAAATAATAGGGGGCTAGGAATCCAAAAATGAAGGGAACTACTAAGCCTAAAATACTGATGCTGACGGCTGATTTTCCTTGAGACCAAACGAGGTGGAGTTCCACTTCTAGGCCTGCAATAAATAAAAGTAGGATGACAGCCATTTGGACAATTCCATCCAAAGCAAGGTTAGCGGATGGGCTGCTTTTAAATAAAAATTCGAAAAACTCTGGGCCAACCATTCCAAGGACTGTTGGGCCTAAAATTATCCCTGCCAAGATTTCTCCTACTACCGCCGGTTGCTTTAGTTTTTGTGCTACCTCTGCAAAAATGCGAGCCAACAGCAACATGGTTGCTAGCTTAAGCAGTAAGTTGATTACATCCTGATGTGCTAAACTTTCCATATCCTACTTCACAATTAACAAGTTGCATGGAAGCTCCTCTAAAATACCCTCCAAATCATGTGGAAAAAGGCGATCGATAAAGGTAAGACCTTGCTCGTCGCCCATGATTAATAAGTCCGCTTCAATGGATTCGCAGTAACGCACCAATTCTACGGCCCATTTGCCTGCAGTCACCTTGATGTTGATCTTCAAGCCTGTTTGGTCGAGTTTGTCCAAGATATCCTGAACATACTGGATTTCATCCTGGACCAATTTGCGTCGGGTATTGGCCACTTCTGTTTCCGTTCCTTCCCCTGCCGTAGCCATCTGGAAACCATACATCTTGATTTCATTCAAAATATGTACTTGGCTAGATCGTTCGGCTTGGCAGAATTTGAGCCCTCTTGCAATCACAAGAGGCGTAATTTCCAATTCAGTCCCATTGATGACAACCTTTGAAAAATGGGTGGTTTCAATCTTGGGCTCAATCAAGGTCAATACGGAGCATTTGGATTTGCGAATCACTTTTCGCGCTACAGACCCGATGTAATACGTAAGTATCCCTTCTTTTTTCAAAGCTCCCAAGACCAACAAATCTACCCCTTCTTCCTCACAGGTTTTCAGAATGGTCTTTGCTGGCTTGCCTTCTTTCCAGATGGTCTTGATGCGGTGGAGGTCCCCACAATGGCGGGAAAGCACTTCTGCCAATTGTGTCTCCAATTCCGGAGTCTTGGTGCCTACATGGATCAAAATCAATTCACCCTCAAAAATTTGGATTAGTTTTCGGGCTTCAGCAATGAGAGCCTCCATACGTGGAGAAAAGGCAATGGCAAGGGCAAGTTTTTGATACATGGCAAAAAGAATAATCCTTGAAATACGTCATTTTTTGTCAAAAGAGCAATTTCCTCTCTTTGCTTCTCCATTCATCCTCTACCACTTCCTTCCACCGCCATTTTAAAGTATCAGAAAAACTCTCCAATCAAATTCCCTTTTTTTTCTAAACTTTCCCTTCATTTACGCTTTGAATACATCCGAAAACCCAACTCAATATGAGAAAACACCTCTTTTTTGGACTGTTGCTGGTAACCTCGATTTGTGGCAATGCCTTTGCCCAAAGCGACTACCCCACACTCAGTCAGACCGCTCAACGCATCCAAAAACTCAGTGCTAATCCAGCAGTAGAATTAAAGACGCTTACTAAGACTACTGGAGGCAAGGAAATTTATGCCCTGAAGATCGGTACTGGAGCCAAGGACCAAAAACCCGCGATTGCCGTAGTCGGTGGTGTAGAAGGATACCATGTCCTCAGTGTGGAATTGGCAATACAATTTGCTGAAAGGCTCGTTGGGGAAAATGCCAAGGCATTGGAGACTACTACCTTTTATGTGTTTCCCAACCTTTCTCCAGACGCGTATGCGCAGTACCATGCTGCCTTGAAGTATGAGCGTCGTGGCAATGCCGTGGCGGTGGATCATGATCGAGATGGATCACCTGGAGACAATGGCTACAGTGACCTGAATGGCGATGGGATGATAACTTGGATGCGTGTCTCAGACCCAATGGGGGACTGGACGACTTCCAAAGAAGATGCCCGCGTCTTGGTAAAAGCGGACCGATCCAAAGGAGAAGCGGGAAAATACCGGGTATACAAGGAAAGTGTGGATAGCGATAAAGACGGCAAGTTTGCCGAAGACCTCACTGAGGGCATTGCGTTTAACAAATCGCTCAGTTACAAATTCCCCGTATTTGAGCCCCTCGCCGGAGACATTGCGGTGTCTCAGCTTGAAAGCAGAGCCCTATTGGACTACCTCTTTGAGCAGTGGAATATTTTTGCTTTTGTGACCTTTTCCCCAGCCAACAACCTGAGTACACCTTTGAAGTATTCGGCAGGAGATGCACGCAAGCGAGTAGTTACTTCGATTTTGGAAAAAGACCAAACAACCCAAGCCATGGTGTCGGATGTATACAACAAAACCATCCCCGCGAAGGCTTTTCAACAAACCAATCAAGGTACAGATGGAGATTTTTTCCAATGGGCGTATTTCCATTTTGCCCGCTACAGCTTCTCTACTCCAGGCTACTGGACTCCAGAATACAAAGGAAAAACCAATGCAGAAGCCAATTTTCTAGCCTGGTCGGATTCCTTGAAGCAAGATTCTTTCGTGCCTTGGACTACAGTAAAGCATCCCGATTTTCCCAATCATCAGGTTGAAGTTGGGGGAATCAAGCCATTTCTAATGGTTAATCCACCCTATGAAAAAGTAGGCGAAATTGCCAAGCAGCATACAGATTTTATCTTAAAGCTGGCTGGAATGCAGCCCAAATTGGAATTTCACAATCTCAAAACTGAGGCTATTGGAAATGGCTTGACCCGTGTAACGGTGGACTTATTCAACAATTCTCCGCTTCCTACCCATTCCGAAATGGGAACTCGCTCCCGTTGGTTGCGCAAACTTCGGGTAGACATCGACGTACCGGCTGCCCAGCTAGTGTCAGGAGATAAGATGAAGTTAATCACCTCCTTGGGTGCCTTTGAGAAAACTACCATGAGTTGGCTGGTTCGAAGCAAAGGACCACTGACACTCAAGGCTGGTGCCCCGCATGCAGGTTTTGTTTCCCAAACTGTCAAATTCTAAGCCATGAAGACCATAAATTTAAAACATACCCTCACTGCCTTGGCTTTAGGAGCTTTATCATTGAGTTCCCTGAATGTGTATGCGCAGCAAGAAAATTACTTTCGTGCCATTGGTACCCCACATACCCCAAAGGTAGAGATCGCCTGGAACCGTTATTACAGTGCGGAAGGGCTTTGGGATTTGATGAAGAAAATCGCCGTAGCGCATCCCAAAATTGCCCGCATCGAATCCATCGGAAAGTCGGTGGAGGGTCGAGATATCTTGACCTTGACGATTACCGATTTTTCCACAGGGAAGGATACCGAAAAACCAGGCATGTGGATCGATGGTAACATCCACTCCAATGAGGTGCAGGGGGGTGAATTCTCCCTCTATGTGGCTTGGTACCTGACCGAGATGCATGCGGACAATGAGTTTGTGAAGCAGCTCTTGAAGGACAAGACTTTTTACATCACCCCAACCATCAACCCAGATGCTCGAAACAACTTCTTTAAGGAGCCCAATACGGCGAGTTCTCCCCGTTCGGGCATGCTGGTCTTGGATAACGATGGTGATGGCCAAAATGGAGAGGACCGAATGGATGACTTGGATGGGGATGGACACATCACCATGATGATTCGAAAGTCTTCTACTGGTAGATTTATCAAGGATCCTTTGGACTCAAGACGATTGATGCAAGTAGGCCCTGATCAAGTGGGCGAATACGAAATGCTCGGTCAAGAAGGTATTGACAATGACGGAGATGGAGAAGTAAATGAGGATGGGATTGGATATTACGACCCCAATCGTGACTGGGGATGGAACTGGCAGCCGGATTACGTTCAGCGTGGTGCCATGCGCTATCCGTTTACCTTGCCAGAAAATCGTGCCGTGATGGAGTTTGTGATGAAGCATCCCAACATTGCAGGAGCCCAAAGTTTCCACAATTCGGGAGGAATGATCCTTCGTGGTCCAGGTGCTGAAGAAGACATCAACACCTACAATCGAGAGGATATTCGAATCTACGATGCGATTGGAAAGAAGGGTGAAGAGATGATTCCAGGATACCGTTACTTGACGGTGTACAAGGATTTGTACTCCGTTTTTGGAGGAGAATTGGATTGGTTTTATGGCAATCGCGGGATTTTCACCTATTCCAACGAACTCATGGTCTCTTACCTCTACTTCAACAAGGAAGCAGGA
>JBANGF010000073.1:0-5826 GCA_037975655.1 Bacteroidota bacterium
AAAAAGCGCAATCTAGCAAATGCTGCACCTGCATTGCAGCAAGTGTTGGCTTTGGATGATTTGCGTAAGTCATCCCAAACGCAGCGGGATCAACTTCAGGCGGAGGCCAACACGATTTCCAAGGAAATTGGGACCTTGATGAAGGAGGGAAAAACTGCCGAAGCGACTGCAATTCGGGACCGCTCAACCCTCCTAAAAAACCAAATTAAGGAGTTGGAAGAGCAGCATGAGCAAGTAGAGGAGGAGTTGAAAGCCCTGCTTTACACGCTTCCCAATGTACCCTTTACAGCAGTTCCCGCAGGAAAATCAGCAGAGGACAATGAGGTGGTGCTTTCTCATGGAGAAATTCCTTCCTTGTGGGAGGGGAAATTGCCGCATTGGGAATTGATCAAAAAATACGATATCATCGACTTCGACTTGGGGGTAAAAATCTCCGGAGCAGGATTTCCAGTATACAAAGGGAAAGGAGCAAGACTGCAACGAGCCTTAATCAATTTTTTCCTCGACCAGGCCTTAGCCGCTGGATATGTGGAAGTGCAGCCCCCCATCTTGGTAAATGAGGATTCGGGCTATGGCACTGGGCAACTGCCCGATAAGGAAGGTCAAATGTATTTTGCCAACGAGGACAAGTTGTACCTGATTCCAACTGCCGAGGTGCCCATTACCAATCTGTACCGTGATGTTCTCGTCAATGTCTCCGATCTTCCCATCAAAAATGTGGGCTATACGCCTTGCTTTCGACGTGAAGCGGGTTCTTGGGGAGCGCATGTGCGCGGCTTGAACAGATTGCATCAGTTTGACAAGGTAGAAATTGTGCAAATCACCCATCCGGAAAATTCCTATACCACCTTGGAAGAAATGAGTACCTATGTACAAGGCTTATTGCGACAGCTGGAACTGCCTTACCGTGTACTTCGCCTATGTGGTGGGGACATGGGCTTTACGTCTGCAATGACCTACGACATGGAGGTATATTCTGCAGCCCAAGAACGTTGGTTGGAGGTGAGTTCGGTCTCCAATTTTGAAACCTACCAGGCCAACCGTCTCAAATTGCGATTCAAGGGAGAGGATAAAAAATCTCAACTTGCCCATACCTTGAATGGCAGTGCCCTGGCTTTACCACGAATTGTGGCCTCTATTCTAGAAAATAATCAAGAGCCAGATGGCATTCGCATGCCTAAAGTCTTGCATCCCTATTTGGGCTTTGATCGAATTTAGTTAGACTGTAATGTAAATACGAAAGATGGAGGGTAACCCTTCTTCAAACAAAAAGCACCACTGCTGAGGTGCTTTTTTTGAAGTGCCTACTTATACCTTGTTAGTTAGTTTCTGCTTTGCGAAGTAAAAGCTCGTGTAGGGCGATTACCTGAGGAAGTAGGAGTTTGTTATCCGTATTCTTAATCGAAAAATCTGCCCGCTCATTTTTCTCCTCATCGGGTAGTTGCTGATTGATGATTTGGTTGACTTGTTCCTCAGTACGGTTTGGGTCACGAAGTAATACCCGCGCCATGCGAACTCGCAGCGGGGAACTTACATTGATCACACAATCGAGTTCTTTTGCTGCTCCTGTTTCGAATAAGAGTGCTGCTTCTTTGATGAGGTATGGAGCTGTTTGTTGGCTTATCCATTGCGTAAAATCCTTTCTTACAGCGGGGTGAACCAGGGCATTGAGGGAGGCTATTTTTTCTGAATTGGAGAACACAGTCTCCGCCAAATAGGCACGGTTAAGTTCCCCATTGGGCTGGTAGGCTGTAGAACCAAACGCAGCCGAAATTTGTTCTTTTAATTTGGAATCATGACTCATGAGCCATTTGGCACGCTCATCTGCTGTATAAATAGGCACGCCAAGCAAGGAAAAAAGTTTGCATACGGTGGATTTTCCTGAGCCAATTCCACCGGTAACGCCTACAAGTAAGGGATGGGATTTACTCATACTTTAACTTGAACTGAGCGGGGCTGATTTTTACCTCCTTTAAAAACCCCGGATTAGGGCGAACTTGAATTTGGAGGGTGCTATCTGCTCGATTCCGATTTCTATAATCTAGGATTGCTTCAAACTCTAAGTCCTTAAGCTGAGGCAAATCTGACTCTTGAATCAAGTAACTCAGCACTGGGATCAGTTCTTCATTGCTGAGTTTGACATTGGTAGGGAAATTGAGTTTTTTGACTTTAAGTCGTTTATTCCCTGCTAGGTAAGTGATCACTGAAAAGTCAACTTGGACTTCAGATGGCTTAAGTTGAACAAGTTTAGCCAAGTCTTCTTCTAGTTCTAGGGAAACCTTACCAGAAAAATTCTTAGAGATTTTCTTTGCATTCAACACCACAGGGAATTTTCCTTCATAAGCTTCCACGATGGAAGAAGGCCCTGTAATTTCTAGTTTGTTAGGATTAAAGGTGACTTTTCCTTCCAGGAAACTATTTTTTTCCAAGGTATATCCTGTGGAATCCAAAACTGGAACCAAAGTTTTGGTAACAATTCGATCGATTTGGTAAGGAATTGTATCGCCTAATATATTTTCTAGAAGGGTTGGTGTAATGAATTCTCCTAGGCCCCTTTTCAGATCCGCAGTGAGCAAGTAATTTTTCTCCGCAGGGGAATTGACTAGAATGGGGTAAGCATTGGTACTGATGTTGAAATATTTACGAAGTAAATCCCAGCCGTTCCCAGAAATTTGGATTTGAATGCTTTTCGGCAATGGCTTAACAGCAACGTAATTTTTTTGGTCGTATTCCCATTGGATGGGATAATCTACGATGGTACTGTAATTGTCTTTGTTGAGGGCATTTAAAACCCAAAAAGTGGTAGCCGCTGCGATGCAGAGGACTACCACTTTTAAGTTGGAGAGTTTTCTTTTGGAGATTCTCCAGGGAGATTTTTTAGAATCTGGCAAAGTATTACTTGGTTGGACTTGGTTTTTTGGAGAAGTCAAGGGAGATAGCGGACTTTTCAACTTTTACCTTCAGTCCCTTGTCTAGTTCCAGCAGGACGGTATCTCCCTCCACGCTGTACACTTTTCCATGGATGCCACCGATGGTCACCACCTCATCTCCTTTTTTTATTTCCTCAATAAACTTCTTGGTTTCCTTTTGCTTCTTCTGTTGCGGACGGATCATGAAGAAATACATGATCAAAATGATCGATCCGAATAGAAATACTTGTCCAAGAATACCGCTGCTGCCTCCGGCAGCTTGAGCTAGAATGAATAAATGCATTGTTTATTTTTTCAAAGGGCCTACTGGAACAGCTCCACCAGCTGTTTTTGGTGTTACACTACCTCTCATGCTCAGGCGAGTTACCGATGGGTTGGTATTCGCTTGAATGGTTACAGTTGGAGATTGTGCCCCTGACTTTGCTGCAGAGTTGAATACTACTTTCACAAATCCGGTTTCTCCTGGCTGAACAGGGGATTTGGTCCAATCAGGGCTAGTGCATCCGCATGAAGCAGTAATGTTGGAAATCACCAAGGGAGCTTGACCATTGTTGGTGAAGTTGAAAACGCGCTCCACTACTTTACCTTCTTGGATGGTGCCAAAGTCGTATTCCATTTCAGAGAATTGGAAAGCGCCTAAGGTGCTTGGATCGGCAGCAGTGGCTGTTTGAGCCATATCCGCAGGAACAGGAGTGTTTGTTCCTTCCATAGCAGCAATTTTTTCTTCTAAAGCTTTGATTTTTTCTGCTTGATCATCTTTGCTTTGGGAGCAAGAGGCTAGCAATACCACAGAGAGGGCGATGGCGCTGAGTAGTCTTGTTTTCATGTTAGTTTTTATCTTGATTTATTTGGTCAATTAGTTTGTTTACATCGTTTAGGAGGTCTTCTGCTTTATTTTTAGCTTCTGAGATCACTCTTTTTCCTTCGGTTTTGGCTTCGTTAAGGTGAATTTCTTTTCCATCCACCAATTCATTGATGAGATCCTCAAGTTCCTTCTTGTATTTAGACAATTTGAAGGAGAGTTTGTCTCTCGTATTGGCCCCGGTATCTGGAGCAAATAAAATTCCTAAGGCGGCACCTACACCAGCGCCTACAGCGAAAGCGAGTAAAGTATTTGTTGTCTTGCTCATGGTCTTCTCTTATTTATTGTCCAAAAGACCTCGTCCACTCTTGCGAATTTGTCCCTTGTCCGTTAGTTCTTTAGCCAAAACATCCAGCAAACCATTTACAAATTGTTTGCTTTTTGGGGTACTGTACGTTTTCGAAATATCAATGTACTCGTTGATGGTCACTTTAACAGGGATGCTTGGAAAATGAATCATTTCAGCAAGCGCCATTGAGATGATGACCTTATCTGTAAAAGCCAAACGTTCAATGTCCCAGTTTTTTGTTTTATCTGCGATAAGTACCCTACTAGTTACGTCGTTAGCGATGGTGAAGTTAAAAATATTTTCAAAAAATTCTTTGTCCTCCTCCCAATTCATCGCAATTTCTGGTAATGGCTCGGCCGGAATAGTTGCTGGAAGTGCAGCATTTTTCAATACCTTGGCGGCAAGGCTTCGAACAACTGATTTGTTTTCAGTCCAGTTTAAGTCCTTTTCTGAGAAAAAACCTAGGATTACTTCGTTCTTAAAAATGACTTTTTTTAGAAGATCATCTACCGCATCAAAGTCTTCCTCTAAACTAGGGCTTGCAAGGGAAAGGTAGTGCTGGTAGGATTCTGCGGTCTTGATGTAATCCCGAAACCATTCTTTGATTTCAAGTTCGAGTTCATCCAAGTTTACCCCATTTCTATTGAGGGCAGCCTGGTATTCTGGAGATTCGCGAAGTCGCTTCAATACTTGGTTATTCGCCAAGTTGAGTTCGTTGCCAAATGCCACAGGGGTGTCTCCTGCAAGTTTTTGCTTTTTCTCCACTTCTTTCCCCACATGTTTGGCAAAGGCCTGAAGTAGTTCAATAGCCAAGAGGTAAAGCTGGGGAATTCGCTCCGCTGAAACGACCATGTTTTTTAACAAGAACTGGCGATCCTTTTCGTTGGCTGCATGAACCTGCTTTAGGGCTTCTAGTGCAATTTTTTTAACCTTAGCTCCAGCCTCATTCGGAATCAATTGTTGTGCTTGGTCTACATTTTGATCAAAAATTTGGATAGCTTCTTCCGCTTCTCTCGTAAGAGCGGCCTTGTCTTGAACCTCCATGCTGTTGAGGTCAGGTAAAAAAGACTCTCGTATAAAGTCTCTGGCTAAATTAAGATTGGATCCTTTGCACTGTTCATAAGCATAAAGATTTTGAAATGCTTTGACTCTAAGGATTCTTCTGTTGAGCATAGGTTATGTAAAGAGTCACAAATATAAGTAATTTGACGGGTCTTGTCCCCATGCAAGAGGGGACAAAAAACCCACCGAACTGGGGTTCGGTGGGTTAAGAAGAAATTGGGAAACTGCTTAGAAAGGAAGTTTAATTCTTCCAATTGCTTCAATTCTTGCCTTTGCCGCTTGGATTGCCGCTTGCTGTGCAGGGATGTTTTGTTGCTCGGAGGCATTCAAAATAGACAAGCAGGTGTCGTAGATTTTTTCTGTTTTTGCAAAAACAGTTTCCTCTTGGTATTCCCCATAATATTCTGCGCCTACGTTGATGACTCCTCCCGCATTTATTAAGAAATCTGGAGCATAAACCATCCCTTTTTCCATCAAGATTTTTCCATGTTTGGCTTCGTCCTCAAGTTGGTTATTAGCTCCTCCAGCGATTACTTTACATTTCAAACGATCGATAGTTTGGTCGTTGATGGTAGCGCCTAACGCGCATGGCGCATAAATATCCATTGGCATATCGTAGAGCACTTTGCTGTCCACTACAGTGGCCCCAGTTGCAGCCGCGACTTCTTTGAGTTTGTCCTCAA